>JAHEEC010000035.1:0-1314 GCA_024640885.1 Bacteroidota bacterium
AATCATGAAAAAGACAATACTCCTGTTCGCAGCAATTTCCCTGATATCGGTCAATATGCTGGCTCAGAAATTGAATGATGTAAAGATCGACCTGTTCAGCCCCATCATACGGACCTTCGCCGTCAAATATGAAAGGGCCTTTACCGAGAATGTGGGGGTTCAGCTGGGCTTTTTCTATACCGGTTATCATCCAAGGGACACCGAGAGTACATTAAACGGGTGGGGTATAACCCCTGAATTCAGGTTCTACCTCTCTGAAACCCCTGCCCCCAATGGCACCTACCTGGCTCCAAATTTCAGGTATATGAGCCTCACAGCCAATGACCCGGTAGCCAATGAGGATGGCACGCTTACCAACCTCAGCCTTGCCATTAACCTGGGGAAACAGGTATTGCTGAAAGATATTATCGTCATTGACGCCTGGGTGGGTCCTTCCTATAATTTCCGTTCTGTTTCCTCCACTTCCCTGGATTTTGATCCCGGGATCTCCTCGGTCAACGGTTTCGGATTGAGGATCGGGCTGGCCATCGGGATTGCCTTCTAAGGGTCAGGCCGGAATCGATGAATTTAGCCGGGAGAAATGGAATACATCCTTTCTCTTTGATCCTGGATCTCTTCATCGGAGATATAGTCGTCGTATTCCATCAGTTTATCCAGGATCCCGCTGGGGGTCAGTTCGATGATCCTGTTGCAGGCTGTTTGGATAAACTCATGGTCATGTGAGGACATGAAGATGTTTCCGGGATACTTTAGCAGATTGTTATTGAAGGCCTGGATGGATTCGAGATCCAGGTGATTGGTGGGGGTATCCAGTACCAGTGTATTGGCGTTTGCAAGCATCAGCCTGGCGATCATGCATCGCATTTTCTCCCCTCCGGACAATACGTTGACGCGTTTATAGATTTCGTCCCCTGAAAAGAGCATTTTACCCAGATACCCGCGGATAAAGGATTCGGTGGTATCGGTAGTGAACTGGCACATCCAGTCAAACAGGCTGAGATCACTGTTAAAAAATCCCGAATTGTCCAGGGGTAAATAGGCATATTTAATGGTTTGTCCCCACTGGTAAATCCCTGCATCGGCCTTCTGCACCCCGTTTATAATTTCAAAAAATGCGGTCATGGCCCTGGGATCCCTGGATAGGAAGATAATTTTTTCCCCTTTAGCTGCTTGAAATTCCACATCCTTGAAAAGCAACTGACCATCCACGCTTGCCCTGAGACCGGTCACATCCAGGATCCGGTCTCCAACCTTTCGTTCCGGTGTGAAAATAATGCCAGGATACTTCCTGGTGGAGGGCCTGATATCTTCAAT
>JAHEEC010000035.1:1414-37366 GCA_024640885.1 Bacteroidota bacterium
GTAAACTTCATATTTACCTCCTGGAACAATACCCTCTTCCCAAATTGAATCCGTAATCCTGTAACTGTAATCATTTCACTATGAATGGATTGATAATATATAAAATTAAGCAAATGATCATCTGCTTTGCCGTTTTGGATGGTTTATTTTTCACCTCCGGCCGACAGGATCATGGGGCTTTCCCGAAGCATCAGTACAGCTGCCAGGGCAAGTACGCTGAGTATGGCAAATAGAATCATAAATGAGCCAAGATGCAGGTTGTTATGGATGCTCATCCCGGCCACAAAAAGCATTCCGGTAAGTTGTCCCACCCAGAGCAGGATCCCCTGGGAGGCCGATTCGCGTGCCGGATAGCATACCTCGGCAGCATACTGGAAACCGATGGGTCCGGCGCTCATCACAAAGAAACCAAGCGCACAGGACGAGATCAATGTAATCAGGTAAATCCTCTCCGGGATTGCTGTCAGGTGATCCGGAAAAGCCATGCCAAACACTGCGGGGACCATTCCGATGATGCAGATCACTATAAAAAGTTTTCGTTTCCGGTATCTGTCCGACAAAGTGGGCAGGATGATGGCCCCGACGATACCTCCTATGAGCATCAAACCACCAATGAGTCCATCGGAATCCTTTACCCCCACGTGTTCGGCAATGGAATCGGTCATGGAGCTGATTGCATTGAAAATGCCCAGGCCAATGAGAAAAAGGAACACCAGGATGATCATATCTCTTTTTAACATGAGATGCCTGATGCCTTGAAAAAAACCGAACCTTTCTTCGGGTTCAGAAGATGTCCCTTCAGGATGCTCTTTCATAAAAACCAGCAACAGGATCGATGCAAGAAGGCTGGTAATTCCGTAGATCCACAACATTTTTTCAAATCCGGTCCCATAACCTGCCAGGTCAGGATTTGATCCCACGATCACAGGTGTGAGCAGCATGGCAATGATGATGCCCACATACATGGAGAGGGCCAGCAATCCTGCCGCCATGCCCCTTTCTTCCAGTGGGAACCACCTGGCCGTAACTGCTGTAACCGCATTCAGGATGAAGGGCTGGGCGACGGCCAATCCAGTCTGTGCTATCGCCACCATCATGAAATTTTGTGCAAACAGTGCTTTCAGTATGCTGAAAAAACCCAGCAATATTGAACCTGTATACAATCCTGCTTTCACTCCAAAGCTGTCGATGATATAGGATGCAGGAAAACTCATGACCAGAAATACCAACATATAGATCATGGCAAGGAAATCGATGTTGAAGAAAGAGGCCGGATCGAATTGCCCTGCATAGTAGATTTCGGCCGGACGGGCCACTGAAGCATGGGTTAGCCACTGGATCTGGATGGCCACCGTGATGAGCATAAATACACCGAGAATCACAAAACGGTAACGGGGGTAGGAGGTTGTGGATTCCATGGATCAGTTTTATCAGGCCACGAAAGTAGCAAAACATTGTCCCGGTGCAAAATGAAAGTATTATCTTGTTTATAATTCCCGGCGAATTATGATCATAACTTAAAATACATGAGGATGAGAAATTTTATAGCTTTTTTAATTTTCTTGTTTGCATTGTGCCCAACAGGTGTGCATGGCCAAACCCATGACGGTGTAAACAACAGTTTATCAAACCTTTTCATGCTTTCCAACGCCAGGACAAGGAGCATTTCACCCGAGAATTTTACGGGAGAGATAGGCAAAGGGGGTATGGCCAGGCTGGGTGAAGGTGCGGCATCCCATGAGGCCCGCGAGCTTGGCCAGGGGTGGAAGGTCAGCCCATACATCATTATTGCCCCCGGCGAGTCTTTCACCCTTGCCGAGATCGAGGGTCCCGGTTCCATTCAGCACATCTGGATGACGCCCACGGGGAACTGGCGGTTTTACGTACTGCGCATTTACTGGGATGATGAAACTGAGCCCTCGGTGGAAGTTCCGGTGGGTGATTTTTTTGGCATGGGTTGGGGAAAGTATGCCCACCTCAACTCGCTGGCCATATGCGTGAATCCAGGCAGGGCCTTCAATTGCTACTGGCAGATGCCGTTCCGTAAAAAGTGCAGGATCACCATGGAGAACATTGATGTCAATCCGACCAGGCTCTATTATCAGGTGGACTATGTGCTTGCAGGGATCCCTGAGGATGCAGCTTATTTTCACGCCCAGTTTCGCCGCCCTCGACCTGACAGGGATAAGGAGGCATATACCATTCTGGATGGAGTGGAAGGCAAGGGCCAGTATGTGGGAACCTATATGGCCTGGCAGGTAAATAACAATGGCTGGTGGGGTGAAGGTGAGATCAAGTTCTTTATGGATGGCGACAAGAACTTCCCAACCATCTGCGGAACGGGGACAGAGGACTATTTCTGCGGGTCCTACAACTTCGATGTGGGAGGCCAGTACACAGAGTTCTCCACACCCTATTCGGGCCTTCACCAGGTCATCAGGCCCGACGGGACCTACAATTCCAATACAAGGTTCGGGCTTTATCGCTGGCATATCACCGATCCGGTTCGGTTTGAAAAGGATCTGAAAGTGACGATCCAGGATCTTGGCTGGCGAAGCGAAGGAAGGTATTTGAGGCAGGAGAGCGATATAGCCTCTGTGGCGTTCTGGTACCAGGCCGAGCCGCATCACTCGTTTCCTCCCCTGCCGTCAAAGAACGACCTGGAGGTTCAGTAAACCTCATGTAATTCAGGACTTTAATGAAATACAGATTTATACTGATGCTGGCCTCGGCAGCTATCGTTGCAAACAGCCAGACCCTGCCCCCGGAGCCTTTGAGCCCGTTGCCTTCGGCGCGGCAGTTGCAATGGCAAGGGATGGAGTTTTATGCTTTCGTGCATTTCAACATGAATACCTTCACCGACATGGAGTGGGGGACAGGAGGCGAATCGCCGGAGTTGTTTAATCCCACGGAACTGGATTGCCGGCAATGGGCAAAGGTTTGCAAGGATGCAGGGATGAAAGGCATCATTCTCACTGCAAAGCACCACGACGGATTTTGCCTCTGGCCCTCGGTTTACACGGAACATTCGGTGAAAAATTCGCCCTGGAAGGATGGAAAGGGGGACGTGGTGCAGGAGCTGGCCGATGCCTGCCGGGAGTATGGATTGAAAATGGGGTTGTACCTCTCTCCCTGGGACAGGAACCATGCCGATTATGGAACAGATTCCTACATCACCTATTACCGGAACCAGCTCACCGAGCTGATGACCAGCTACGGGGAGGTTTTTGAGGTCTGGTTTGACGGTGCCAACGGGGGGACAGGCTACTACGGGGGGGCAAACGAGGATCGGCGGGTGGACAGGCAGACCTACTATGAGTGGCCTGTCACGAGGCAGATTGTGAGGGAGCTTCAGCCCGATGCGGTGATGTTCAGCGATGCCGGGCCGGATGTGCGGTGGGTGGGCAACGAGGCAGGATGGGCCGGCGAAACAAACTGGAGCCTCCTCCGAAGGGATGAATTTTACCCCGGATCTCCCAATTACAAGGAACTTACCAGTGGCCATGAGAATGGTACCCACTGGGTACCTGCAGAGGTGGATGTTTCCATTCGTCCCGGATGGTATTACCACCCCTCAGAGGACCAGAAGGTAAAATCAGCCCGGCAGCTGGTGGATATCTATTACAACTCCATCGGCAGGAATGCATCATTGCTGTTGAATTTCCCGGTGGACAGGCGGGGATTGATCCATGAAAAGGATGTGGAGCAGCTCATGAAAATGGTACAGGAGATCAGATCTGATCTGAAGACGGACCTTGCAAAGGGTAAGCCTGCAGAGGCAACCAATTCAAGGGGGGGGGACGGAACGTTTGGGGTCAGCAATACCGTTGACGGCGACCCCGCCACCTATTGGGCCACCGATGACGGAGTCACAGCGGCCTCTCTGACCATTGATTTTGAAAATGAAACCACCTTCAACAGGTTCCTGGTCCAGGAATACACCCCCCTGGGACAGCGGGTGAAGAAATTTTCCATTGAGGCATGGATCGAAGGAGCCTGGGTGGAGATAGATACCCAGACCACCATCGGAGCAAAGCGGATCCTGAGATTTGAAGAGATAAGCAGCAGCAAATTGCGGTTGAACATCCTTGAATCCAGGGCCTCCCCTGTGATTTCAACCATTGCTGTATTTCATGCCGGCACCCCATGATCGGCCCAGGCGATTAAGGGTTGAGGATTTCAAGGATGGCCGGGGCCACAATGTTGCGATGATGCCTGTCGTAGTACCTCTCGGTTTGGACTACCAGGTCGTCAATGACCTCCTCCGGGTAAATTTTCAGGCATAACCGGCTGATGGAAGCAGCCTCATCCACCATGCCCATTTCCATGGCATATAAAAGAACGTTTAAATGCCGGGGGCCGAAATCGTATTCTTCCGGAAAATGGACCTTCAGGGAATCCCACAACTTCACGGCCGCATCTGGTCCATTTGCCTCCAGTTCTTTAAAGACAGGTATTGTAGCAGGTATTATTGGAGTTTCCGGTTCAAATCCCAGGAGGATATCCAGGGCCATGCTTTTAATCTCATCCACCGGTGCAGGATTCAGGTTGCACAGTACCACCACGGCCATGGAGTGATCGGGGATCATCTCAATGACCGTGCTGAAACCCGTATCCCCCCCGCTGTGCCAAATGGTTTGTGCATTTTTGAAATTCCGCATGAACCAGCATAACCCGATCTCCCATTCCCCGGTGACCCTCAGGACCGGTTCCCAGAGAAGGTCATAGGTGGAGGATTCAAGGATCCTTTGTTTCCCGTAAGATCCCCGGTTCATATTGGTCATGGCCCACCTGCACATCTCCACCACGCTGGAATGCATGGTAGAGCTTGGTCCATGCATGCGGTTGTAGGGGTACTGATCCCAGGGTCTGCTGGTGATCACCCTTCGGTGTGGAGAGGCCCAGGTCCGGGGCAGGGATTCAGGTTTTAAAAAGCTACTTGCTTCCATACCGATGGGATCAAGGACCCTCTTTTCGATGTATTTCTCGAATGGCATTCCAGAAACCCTGGCCACCACCTCACCCAGGCAATCAAAGGCCATATTGCTGTAGTAGAACCTATCACCGGGTACGCCAACCATTGTTTCGGATGCCAGGCTTCTGACATATTGTTCAAGTGCCCGCTGGTGATTTACAGGATGATCCCATTTATTCTCCCTCACATCGGGCATCCCTGAAATGTGGCTCAATATCTGTCGGATTGTAATATCCTGGTACGGGCCACTCATTCTAAAATAGGGGAGGTAGTCCACCAGGGCGGCGTCGAGATCAATTTTTCCCTGCTCCACCAGTTGCATGACCGCAGTGACCACAAATGTCTTGGATATGGAGGCCATGTGAAAAAGGCTATAGATGGAAAGCGGTTCCCCGGTGTCACAATTGCTGTACCCAAAAGCCCTTGCGTATACGATCTCATTTTGCCTGACCACCCCGATGGCTATTCCCGGCAGATCATATTGTTCAACCACCTTTTCAACGGCCGGGGTGAGTTTGCGTTCAAGCAGGTCACCGGTTTCCCCGTTCAGAATTGAAACCGGCTCAATTTCCTGATTCCTTTGGCATGCTCCCGATCCCAGCAGGAGCATAAGGAGAAGCCCAGAAACATTTAGTAAACCAGTTGTTTTATTCATGCTGAATTTTCAAGAGGAGCAGGGTTTGGGAAGCCAAGATATGGGAAATTTTGAAAGGATCCTGCTTGATCCTGCGCAGCGCAAAGGATATTTGTAAAAAATAAATTAATTGCATAAGTTGATACACTAACCTTCTGAATATGCTTTTTGGCCGGATCACTCTTGCGACCATCCCTTTTTTACTGCTGACAGGGTGCGGAAAACACGCTCCCGGGGAAGGGATTGACCGCTTTGCACTGGTGAACCGCCATTTGCCCCAATGCACGGAAGTAGAGCCGCTCTCTCCTTTTACAGTTGGCAACGGGGAGTTCGCTTTTACTGTGGATGTAACAGGTTTACAGACGTTTACACAATCCTATGAATCCGGAATTCCTCTGGTCACCCAGTCCCAGTGGGGGTGGCACACCATTCCGGATACGGCCGGATATCTGCGGGAAGAGACCTATGAAACATTTAATACCTATGGCCGATCTGTGCCTTACGCCTCAGACGCTGACTCACCGGCTGGGGCCTACTTCAGGGCCAATCCGCACCGGCTGAACCTGGGGAAGATAGGGTTTAAGAGAGCAGGCAAAGATGGAGCAGGTTTTAATGAGTCTGAAATTTCCCACATAATGCAGGTGCTGGATCTCTGGGAAGGTACCATTAAAAGCGCTTTCACCCTGGATGGCCATCCGATGAAAGTTGAAACCTGTGTACATCCCGGCCAGGACCAGATCGCCGTGCAGATCGAATCACCTGAACTGGAGCAGGCCTCCCTGGGAATTGGCTTTGAATTTCCCTACGGATCAGCCGAATGGGGCAAAACAGCCAGTGACTGGCAGCATCCCTCCATCCATACCTCCACCATGATTGATTCGGGGAGGAATTTTGTAACCATCAGGCGGCAAATGGACTCCACCTGTTATTACGTGGAGATCCATTGGAATGGTGAAGGCAGTTTCAGAACCCTGGGGGCGCATCGCTACCTGTTGGAAATCTATGAAAAGGAGCACTTTGAGTTTTCATGCCGAATCTCCTCCGGTCTGGGCGGCAGTTCAATTTCTGTTCCGGCCACCATGGAACTGGCCCGGCAGTTCTGGAAAGAATTCTGGCTCTCGGGCGGTGCGGTGGACCTATCAGGCAGTACCCATCCGGATGCTTTTGAACTGGAACGCCGCATTGTCCTTTCACAATACCTCACAGCCATCCAGTGCAGCGGCTCACTTCCACCCCAGGAGACAGGTCTTACAGCCAACAGTTGGTTTGGTAAGTTCCACCTGGAGATGCACTGGTGGCATGCTGTGCAATTCGTACTCTGGGGACACCCGGAGTTGCTTGAAAAAAGTTTGAGCTGGTACGAGGCCATAATACCTGCAGCACGCAAAAAGGCCCTCGAGCAGGGCTATGAAGGGGTCCGCTGGCCAAAGATGGCCTCACCCGACGGAACCGACAGTCCCTCCAGTGTGGGTGTATTCCTGATCTGGCAGCAACCCCATCCCATCTACTTTGCTGAACTGCTCTACCGATCCAGTCAGGACCGGGAGACCCTCGACAGGTACAGTGAGCTTGTTTTTCAGACGGCCGAATTCATGGCCTCCTATGCACACTGGGATGAAGCACGGGGGTGCTATAACCTGGGTCCGCCCCTGATCCCGGCCCAGGAGATCTATCCGCCGTCTGAAACCATGGATCCGGCATTTGAGCTGTCATACTGGGCCTTCGGGCTGAGAACGGCCCAACGATGGAGGGAACGCCTTGGACTTGAAAGGCATGAAAAATGGGATCACGTGATCAACCACCTGGCCTCACTTCCCTCGTCAAACGGAACCTATCAAAATGCAGCGACGGCCCTGACCACATTCCGGGATCCCTTCCACCGCAACGATCATCCCACCCTGCTGGGAGCCTTTGGCATGCTGCCCAACCCTGATGTGGACCCGGCAATGATGGAGCGGACCCTGGAGAAGGTCATGTCATCCTGGAACTGGGAGCGCACCTGGGGTTGGGATTACCCTTTGGTTGCCATGACCGCAGCCCGGGTGGGCCGTCCGGACCTGGCCATGGAAGCACTGCTCATGGAGGCGGAGAAGAACAGGTTTCTCAACAATGGCCACAATTACCAGTCGGAGAGGTTGCCACTCTATCTTCCGGGCAATGGTGGATTGCTGACAGCCATTGCCATGATGGCGGCGGGTTGGGACGGCGGCCCGGACCTTTATGCCCCTGGCTTTCCTGCTGATGGTGGCTGGAAAGTGAAGTTTGAGGGCCTGAAACCCCTTCCCTGAAGAACCCTCTTTGCGAGATCAGCGGGGGGCCAGCATTTCACTGAGCTCCACAAAGGTATATCCCCTGGATTTCAGATCCCCGATCAGGGATCCCAGCTTCAGATAGAACTTATCTGTACGTTCTGGTGCCGTACCGATGTGGGTAAGCAGGATGAACCCGTTCAGTCCCCCGGGAGTGGTCTTTTCAAATTCAGCAATGCTGCGGTATATGACCTCACTGCTCCTGTATCCGGGGGCTCCGGGAAGGGTGTAGTCGGCGTGTGACAGGGTCCCTGGTGTATGGTTGATCAATATTAATCCCATGGAGCGGGTCCAGGCACTGATGGAATCGTTGTACCACTCATAGGGTGGGAGGAAATAGGGTGCGTCCTGCTTCCGGATCCCAAACCGGGACATGGCCCGGTAATTTCCCTCCAGGTCGCTTTCAAACTCGGAACGGCCGACCAGCAGGCTGTCCCGGTGTACCCAGTCACAATACAACAGGTGCCGGTCCGAATGGGCACCCAGGTAATGGCCATCGGCCTTCAGCGCAAGGACCAGGGAGTCAAATTCAGGATTCCGGTAGAAATTGCCGGTGAGGAAAAACGCGGCAGGGACCCGCAGCTCATGCAGGATGGAGTGGATGTGCGCCCCGCCATTGGCATATTCATCACCTGTAAACACAAGGGCAATGCACTTCTCTTCCTGATCTCCGCGAATAATGGCCCCGGCATGGTACTGAAAAGGTTCATGGGGCACTTCGGACCCAGGTGCAGCTTCCTGGGCCGTCCCGGCCTGGCCGACAAATCCGGTGAAGATCAGCAGAAGCTGAAACCGGATGGATTCCCGGAATCTCATGGCAGCAAATGGATTATATCCTTCTCCAGATCAAATGGTTTTACGCTGGGTGCATAACGCCTGAAGGGTTCCCCGGATGGCGCGATGAGGAATTTGGTGAAGTTCCAGGCAATCCTTTTTCCGTTTTTACCCTTCAGGTGGTTCTTCAGGTAGGAAAAAACCGGGTGGGTGTTCTTTCCGTTCACTTTGACCTTCTCTGTCAGACGGAAGGTGACCCCGAAATTCACCTGGCAATGGTGTTCCATGGTCTCATTGCTTTCCGGCTCCTGGTTCAGGAACTGGTTGGAGGGAAATCCGAGGACCACTACTCCCTTTTCCCGGTATTTCTGGTGCAACGATTCAAGTTCATGGAACTGGGGTGCCAGGCCACAGCGGGTGGCAGTATTGACCACCAGGACAACCTTACCTTTGAACTCCGACATCCTGATCTCAGATCCATCCGGAGCCCGGGCCTTTAACTGGTAAAATTCCATGGGTTTGATTTTTGAAGTAATGCCTTTACAAGTTAAGACATATTTAAATCTTTTTAATCCATGTTTTTATGGTGAGGATTTTTAACTTTATTGAATGTTATTTGTTGATCCAGAGAATATTCAAAACACCATACCGATAATGGAAAAATACCGAATAATCAGGCCGACCTGGGCGTGGCTCTTTGCCAGCCTTCTAATTTTCCTTCCGCCATCCTGCAAAAAGGAGCAGAAAGTGGCAACATCACCTCCTGAGATCACAATAGTCGAAGTCCTTCAAATGGACATCCCGGTATACAAAGAGTTTGTCGGAGAGGTGTTCGGTGAAAAAGATATACCCATCCGGGCAAGGGTTGAAGGCTTCCTTGAAGGGATCTATTTTGAGGAAGGTTTCAAAGTGGATAAAGGGCAACTGCTTTATGCCATTGATCCGGACCCGTTGGAGGCCCGCGTGAATTCACAGAAAAGCAGGGTGGCCGAAGAAGAGACCATGCTGGTGAAGGCTAAAAATGACCTTGACAGGTATAAACCACTGGCCGAGATGAACGCGGTCAGCAAGATCGACCTGGATGCCGCTCAGGCCAATTACGACGCAGCCCTTTCATCGCTCGACGCAGCGAAATCCAACCTGAGGTCAGCCCAGATTGAGCTGGGATATACGAAAGTATATTCACCCATAAACGGTATCATTGGCAAAACCCAGGCCAAAGTGGGGGATTTTGTAGGTCGGGAGCCCAACCCTGTCATCCTTAATACCGTCTCGGAAACGGGCAACGTGAAGGTCGATTTTTTTCTTACCGAATCGGAATATCTTGAGATATACAGGGAGATCAACCAGATCAGGGTAGAGAGGAATATGGCGCCCGGAGATAGACTCTCCAAAGAAGACATGGGCTCACTGGAATTGATACTTGCAGATGGCTCGGTATATCCCCAACCCGGTACGGTGGATTTCATTGACAGGGGAATCGATCCAACCACCGGTTCCATGCTGGTACAGGGAAATTTCCCAAATCCCGATTTTATCCTCCGTCCGGGGTTATATGCAAAAGTAAAAGTGAAGATGGAGGTGATCAAAGGTGCCCTGATGGTTCCGCAGCGGTGCGTGATGGAACTGCAGGGACAACATTCGGTCTACGTGGTTGATGACAACAATGTAGTGGAGTCCAGGCAAATTGTTACAGGACAGAGAATCAATGACTACTGGCTCGTATCGGAAGGATTGAACCCGGGTGAAAAAATCGTCATCGATGCGCTGCAGAAAGTGAGGTCCGGGCAGCAAATTTCCCCTTCGCTGATTGATTTTGAAAATAAGTCCACACCACAATAGGAGACCATCATGGCTGAAAGCAAGGGAAATTTTTTCGTACACAGACCCATCGTAGCGATGGTGATCGCCATTGTCATTGTCATTGTGGGCTTTGTCTCCATGGTGGGTTTGCCAATTGAACAGTATCCCAACCTGACCCCTCCCATCGTCCAGGTAAGGGCCTTTTATACAGGGGCCAATGCCTTGAATGTGGAGGAATCCGTGGCAACTCCTCTTGAGCAGCAGATCAATGGCGTTGATAACATGATCTACATGAAATCGACCAATGCCAACGACGGGTCCATGAATATTGATGTATCATTCGATGTGGGTACCGATCCGGATATGAACACTGTGCTGACTCAAAACAGGGTTTCCGCAGCGACGGCAAAATTGCCCGAAGCAGTCAAGAAGCTTGGAGTGACCACCGAAAAATCACTTCCCAATATTCTGATGCTCGTCACGCTGACATCCGACGGGAGGTACGATCAGAATTTTCTGGGTAACTATGCGCTGATCAACATTAAGGACCAGCTGGCCAGAATCAAGGGAGTAGGCAGGGTGAATGTGCTGGGCGCTTCGGATTATTCAATGAGGATATGGATACAACCGGACCGGCTTGCGCACATGGGAATCACAGTGCCCGAGATCCTGAAGGCGATCAATGAACAGAACATCATCGTGCCCGGAGGAAAATTCGGTGCAGAACCGGCCCCTCCGGGGACCGAGTTTACTTATACAGTGCGTCTGCCCGAACGATTCAGTTCCCCCGAAGCATTCGGTGAAATCGTGGTCAGGACCAACCCGGATGGATCCCAGGTAAAACTCAGGGATATTGCCACCATCAACCTGGGAGTTGAAACCTATGATGCCTTTACCCGGCTGAACCAGGAGACCTGTTCGGTCATTGCCCTTTACCAGGCCCCCGGGTCCAATGCCGTGGAGCTGGCATCCCAGGTAAGGGAGGAGATGGAACTGCTGGCCAAAAACTTCCCCGAAAGTGTCCGGTATGATGTTTCGCTGGATTCAACCGCACCTATTACCGCGGGGATCCGGGACATAGTGGTCACACTGATCATTGCCCTTATCCTGGTAATTTTTGTAGTTTTCGTCTTCATTCAGGACTGGCGGGCAACCCTGATCCCGACCATTGCCATACCCGTTTCACTGGTTGGGGCTTTCATCTTCTTTCCCCTTCTGGGTTTTACCATCAATGTGCTCTCATTGCTGGGCCTTGTACTTGCCATCGGAATTGTCGTGGATGATGCCATCGTGGTGGTTGAGGCAGTACAGGTAAACATTGCCAGCGGCATGAGTTCCAAAGAGGCCACCGTGGAAGCCATGAAAAAGGTGACTGCGCCGGTCCTTGCCACCACGCTTGTGCTGATCGCTGTATTCATTCCCGTAGCTGGAATGGCGGGCATTACCGGGCGGTTGTACCAGCAATTTGCCATCACCATTGTGGTTTCTGTAATTGTCTCCTCAATCAATGCCCTCTCCCTGAGTCCGGCGCTTGCGTCTCTCTTGCTTAAAGAGCCCAAACCTTATAAGGGATTGTTGGGTAAAGCTTTTGGAGGCTTCAACAGGTGGATGGGGAAATCCACCGATAGCTACATGAGTTTTACCAATGTAGTGACCCGGAAGATCAAACGCTCGGTGGTTTTTATAGTCATCCTGACCTTTGCCGCGGTCATATTCACTAAACTGGTACCGGGAGGTTTCATTCCCGAGGAGGATATGGGTTATGTTTTTGTGAATATGCAGTTGCCAAATGCAGCCTCATTGCAGCGCTCCGATGCCATCGCAAAAGAGATCGAATCCATCATCCTGGAGTCCCCCGATGTGGAATTTGTGACCACTGCCACCGGTTTCAGCCTATTATCCGGGGCCATGGCCACCAACACCGGTTTCATGTTCGTCACCCTCAGAAACTGGAAGGAGAGGGAGATTACCGCCAGGGAATTTATTGCCGGGTTGAATGTCCAGCTCGCATCCAGGATCAAAGGAGCCCAGGCCTTCGCTTTTGGTCCCCCCGCCATTCCGGGATTGGGAAATGGTTCCGGATTCAGCATCATGATCCAGGACAGGGTTGGCAACACACCCCAGGAGCTGGCAGAATCCACGGGTAAATTCATTCAGGCGGCCAACGCCAGGCCCGAGATTGCCAATGCATTTACCACCTTCCAGGCCAGCGTCCCCCAGCGTTTTATGGACATAGACAGGGAAAAGGCACTCAAACTGGGGGTCTCACTGAATGATCTGTACACCACCGTGGGGGCATTTATGGGCGGGGCCTATGTGAATGATTTTACCCGGTTCGGACGCCTTTATAAGACTTATATACAGGCAGAACCGCAATACCGGGTGGATGAGCAGCAGATCAACAATTTCTTTATTAAGAACAGGGACGGGAACATGGTTCCCCTGGCTACCCTTGCTACGGTCCGGCCCATCTCCGGCCCGGATTATTCCACCCGGTTTAATTTATATCGCTCGGTTGAAGTAACAGGTTCACCCGCTGACGGGTATACTTCGGCCCAGGCCATGAAGGCCCTCGAGGAGGTGGCAGACGAGGTTCTGCCGCAGGGTATGGGGTATGCCTGGAATGCCATGTCATTCCAGGAAAAGAAAGCATCAGGATCCCTTGGGATCATCCTTATCTTCTCCCTGGTCTTCGTGTTCCTAATCCTGGCCGCACAATATGAGAGCTGGTCGTTGCCTTTTGCCATATTGCTGGGTACCCCCTTTGCCATCTTCGGGGCCATGTTTGCGCTGTGGGCAGCCAGGTTAATCAGTCCCACTTTCGAAAATAATATTTTTGCCCAGGTATCCTTTGTGATGTTAATCGGCATGGCGGCCAAAAATGCCATTCTGATCGTTGAATTTGCCAACGAGGAGTTTAAGAATGGATTGAGCCTGTTCGATTCGGCCATCAAAGCCGCAAAATCCAGATTCAGGCCCATACTGATGACAGCTTTCTCTTTCATACTCGGGGTGTTTCCCCTGGTGATAGCAAGCGGTTCCGGGGCGGAGGCCCGTAAAGTAATGGGAATGGCACTGCTGGGCGGGATGACGGTCGCAACGCTCCTTGGAGTTTTTCTATATCCCATGTTGTTTGTTCTGGTCGGCAAACTGGCCAAATATGAAAAGAAGCGTGACAATGAGTCAAAAACCCTTAAACCAGCTTGAAATGAATTCCAGGAATAAATTAATTTCCAGCCTGACGGTGGCAATCTTCCTGGTCTCCATGCATAGCTGCATGGTGGGACCGCATTTCAGCAGGCCTGAGATGGAGATGCCGGAGAGCTTTCTCTATGATTCCGTAAAAACGGATACCATTGTCAATCTGAAATGGTGGGAGATATTGCAGGATTCGAACCTGATCGCCCTCATAGATACTGCCCTAGTAAACAACAAGGATGTGCAGATTGCGGCCCGCAGAATAGAGGAAGCTGCCTACGTGGTAGGCTATAACCGTGCCGACCAGTTTCCCTCTTTCGGGTATGATGTGGGAGCAGCTTACGGGAATAACGGACAGACCGGGCAACCACTTGGACAGGCCGGCAGTCTGTTTTCAGGTGTTGGGAATGTTTACTGGGAACTCGATTTCTGGGGCAAATACCGCAGGGCCACTGAAGCTGCCAGGGCCGAATTGCTTGCTTCCCAGTATGGACTGAGATCGGTACAGATCAATCTGATTACAAATGTGGCCTCGCTCTATTTCCAGTTGCAGGATTACAGGTCAAGGCTTGAGGTCTCGCAACAGACATTAATGCTCAGGAATGAATCCCTGCGGATTATCAGTGAACGATACAACAAAGGCATCGTGCCCGAGCTGGATTTAAACCAGGCCCAGATACAGGAAGCAATTGCTGCGGCGAGTATTCCTTACTACGAAGCCCTGGCTGCAAATACGGAGCACGCCCTTGGTATTTTACTGGGCCAAAACCCGGGCCACATCGAATCCGGTCATTTTAACGAGGCTTTAATTCCCGAGGTGATCCCCTCAGGAATTCCCTCCGACCTGCTGGAACGCAGACCCGATATTCTTTTGAGTGAACAGCTGGTGGCCGCTCAAAACGCACGCATTGGAGTGGCAGTAGCCATGCGCTTTCCGTCCATTAGCCTGACCGGCGCCCTGGGCGTGGCCAGTACCGACCTGAGCAGCCTTCTTTCCGGTGAAGCAGTGGTTGGGTCCATCGCGGGGGGACTGGCGGGTCCAATCTTCAATTTCGGCAAGAATAAACGCCGGGTTGAAATAGAACGGTCCAGAACAGAGCAGTTGGCCCTGGATTATGAGCACACTGTGCTGAAAGCGTTTGCCGAAGTGGAAAACGCGTTGATCGGGATCAATGCGGCAGGAAGGGAACTGGAAGCCTACAACAGGCAGCGTTCAGCAGCGAGAAATGCCGCCAGCCTGTCATGGGCTCGTTATGAGGTGGGCGTTACCAGCTACCTGGAGGTCCTGGAAACACAGCGTCAGTTGTTTGAATCGGAGCTGCAGGCACTCTATGCAAAGAACAAGCTCTTCACATCCTATGTATATCTTTACAAGGCGCTGGGGGGAGGGTGGATTACTCCAGATCAGGAAGCGGTGTCCGAACAGGATTAACCCCTGCGTTTCAGGAAGTGCCTGGAATCGCCCCACTCTCCGTAACCGATCTCTCCTTCAGCCAGTTTGATCCTGGCATCCAGGCAATTCAGGCACTCATCCGGTTCCTCATCCACACAGGGCTTATTTTCATAGAGTGCGTAATCGTTCCGGTATTTGCCGGGGGTTATGTTGGGCATGAGAATGTTGGCACCCACACTGATCGCTTTTTCCCTTCCCATAGGGTCAATGGCCTGGAGCGCTGTGGCCGCGGCAATGTTAATGTCGGGCATCAATATCCTCAGGGTGGCGATCATTTTCAGAGCCAGGTCAAAACGCTCCTGTAAGGGAAGGAGCTGCTCCCTGAAGCGATAGAGTGGGGTGAAGGGATGTTCGATATAGGGTCCCATGCCCACCATATCCACATCAAAATCTTTCATAAACAGAAGGTCATCGGCCAGGTGCCCCGGCTCCTGAAAGGGCAGCCCGATCATTACCCCGGTCCCTGTCTGATATCCCAGCTCCTTCAGGGCATGCAGGCATTCCAGGCGCCTCTGGTATCCATGGAGCGGATCGGCCGGATGGTATTTCCTGTAGAGCTGTGGATTGGAGGTTTCAATCCGGAGCAGGTAGCGGTGGGCTCCTGCTTCGAACCAGCGTTCATACACTTCGCGTTGCTGCTCCCCCAGGGAAAGGGTGATCCCCAGGGTCCCCGCCGATAGTTTCTTAATCTCCCTGAGCAGATGTTCAATCCTGCCAGTAAAGGAAGGGGATTCCACTTCCCCGGATTGGAGCACCAGGGAACCGTATCTCTGTGCATGGGCGAATCGTGCTGCATCCAGGATCTGCTCATCGGTGAGCTGGTACCTGCGTACGTTTTTATTGGAACGCCTGATCCCGCAATAATAGCAATTCTTCCCGCAGATGTTCGAAAACTCGACCAGCCCCCTGAAATGGACCCTGTTTCCGATTTCCTGCTGCTTGATTTCCCGGGCATTCCTGAACAGCTCCTCTTTTACTGCCCCATCCGAATTGAGCAGTTCAATCAGCTTCTCCCGCTCCGCTTGCTCATGCCCAACGATATTTTCAGCGTCCATTTTATGGAGTTGATCTGATGCGGTGATCAGGTTTTAAAAATGGAGCAACAGCTCTGTCAAAAACACCGTGAACGTAGGCAATGGCCATTCCATAATTGGATACCGGGATCCCAGCTTCCAGGGCGGGCTTTAGCCTGTTGATCAATTGTTTTCTGGTGATCATGCATCCACCGCACTGGATCACCATGCTGTAATCGGTGATCTTTCCGGGCACATTATTCAGGCCTGCCACAACCTCATATTCAAGTTGTTTCCCTGTGTAAGCGGAGAGCCATCCTGGAATCTTGATCCTTCCAATGTCATTGCAGGTAACGTGGTGCGTGCAGGACTCCAGGATCAGGATCCTCTCCCCCTCATTCAGCATGTCTAGATGGGGGGTTCCCTTGAGATAATTTTCAAAGTCCCCCTTGTACCTTGCCAGCACCGTGCTGAAACTTGTTAATGGTATATCAGCGGGAACAGCGGCATCTGCCAGTTTGAATGCCTGGCTGTCGGTGATGACCAGTGCAGGCCTTGGTTGCAGCTTTTTCAGCAGTGTCTCAATCTCCTTCTCCTTCGCTACCACTGCGATGGCATCCTGATCCAGGATATCCCGGATGGCCTGCACCTGGGGGAGGATCATGCGACCCTCCGGGGCCTCCTCGTCGATGGGGGTGATCAGCAACACCAGGTCACCCTCGGCGATAATATCTCCCACCATTGACCGGGGCATATAGGCTGTTTCGGGAATGGACGACCTCATCAGTTCAACAAGCTCTTCCTTATTATCAGGCTCCACCGTTGAGAAATCGACCACCACTTTGCCCGTTGAGCTGAGGATCCTTTGGCGCAGTGAGCTCCCCGAGGGAACCAGGTCAGATTTGTTGTGGACCACCAGGTAAGGCACCTCCCATCTGACCAGTTCAGCAATAAGGGAATCTTCTTCATCCCCGAACCGGTTCCCAGTGATCACCAGCAAGGCAAGGTCGATAACGCGTATTACATCCCTGGTCTTTCTGACCCGCTTTGCACCCAGTGTGCCAATATCATCACTACCGGCTGTATCGATCATTACCACAGGACCGATCCCGGGGATCTCAATGGATTTCTTTACCGGATCGGTGGTGGTTCCCGGTTTGTCCGATACAATGGCCACTTCCTGCCCGATCAGGCAGTTGATCAGGGAGGACTTGCCACAGTTCCTGCGGCCCAGGATCCCAATGTGCGGTTTGCCGTCTTTACCCTTCATTATGTGCTGGATACATTACTCAATTTATTCACGCTTCAATAAATTCTTTTCAGTGAACTTGCTTCGGACACGCCATAAAATTACTTGAATATATTGAGAAAACAGTTTGGAGGGATGCTTGGAATTCCAAGATTCTCTATTTACTTTTATTATCAAAGATTGTCACACCTACCGGGAACAGTATTCATTAAAACCTCTCAAATGAAAAAGATAACTGCATTGGTATTCTTCTTGATCTCCGCCAACCTTGGAATTCTTGCACAGGATGCCCCTGGTGAGATTAACTACTACCAGGTCCTCTTTGGACTCGAGAAAAATGACATCGTGGAGCTTTATATCATTTTTGATGATACGATCAAAGAGAAGAATTTCTGGGCCACATATGATGAGTATGAAAAGGAGAGGATCCTGCTGGGACAGAAGCGCATTGACCTGATCAAACAATACATCACACGCTATTCAAACATGACCGATATCCAGACGGATGAGATCATTGATCAAATTGAGAAGCAATCTGTCACCATGGAAAAACTGATCTATAAATATTCCAAACGCCTCAGAAAAAGTGTGGGTTCCAGGGAAGCCGGACAATTTTACCAGGTGGAAAACTATTTATTGAATACCATCCGGTCCGATGTGCTTGAACATATGCCCTTCATCGGGGAACCCAACAAATGAAAAATGCCCGGGCGGTCAGTTGATCATGACCTCCGGGCAGAATATAGACTGCTGTGAGTTTAGTTTGGTGAAATCCGGATGACCAGTCCGCCAGAGAACTCACCCTGGAACGGAGTAATCCTTGTGTAAACGCTACCCCCGCAACCTGCACCACCTGTTCCGATTCCGCAACCAAAGCCCACACCGTTCCAGACCATGGGAAGTAGCATGCTACCCTGGAGCCTGATCCCGATCATCTCGGTGAGCCAAATCTTTAATCCTCCCCCGATGGTGGCGCTGAACTGGGTTTTTGAATTTAGCAGGTTGGTTTTGGGATCCCAGACCACCAGGCCCACTGCGACGGTACCGAAGGGGGCTACGCGTCCGAAGTCCACTTCCTGCAAGGCGCCTGCCTGGATATAATTTGCGCTGAAGGGAATCAGTTCACTTACGTTTCCAATGAAAGGATATAAACGACCTTCCATGTCCGAGCGCATGTAGGAGATCTCCGCAAAGGTGGTGGAGGAGAGCCCGAAGGCCAGTTTTCCCCCGTAATTCTGTGCATCATTGATCTTGAAATCCCCGTCATAGAGCCTCGCTGTTCCGCCCAGCTGGATCCCGGTAAATCCGTTAATCTCGATGATCTGCCCGGAAATATCCTGGACTGAATAGATCATCAGGGTCAGGATTAGCGCAATAATTATTCTGTGTGCTTTTCTGTTCATTTGAGCAATCTTTAAGGTTAATTTAATTTAACAAACAAATTAGTTTTAAAAAAGTTGAATGCAATTTCCTGGAATTATCATGTTACTCCTTCACAAACGGGAAGGTTGCCCCAAACTGGATCAACGATGTGGTGTATGGATTCCCGCTGTTTACTTTTACGAGATCCACAAATCCTTTGTAGTAACGTACGAAAATATTGACCCCCTTACCCCCTTTTGGTTGGACCAGGATATATTGAAGATCAATGACCGCCCCGGCATCCACCGGTGCGATCGACTCTTTGATATCAAGCTCGGTGGTTAAATGAATATCCTGAATGGGAACGGATTTGTATGTGTCCGTGGCTCCTGTCAGAATACTGATCTGCGGACCGGCTGAAAGACTGAACCTTTCTGACAATTTCACCTTTAGCAACACTGGAATATCAATGTAGTTAAGTTTTCTGTCAGTGGACTCAACCTGAACCAGGAGATCATCAAGGTCGGGGTTCCCCGTGGTCAGTACCGGTACATTTTTGATCCCCCTTGGTGAGAGGGGCATAAATTCCGGGATCAGTGTGAGTTTGTCTGTCAACCGGATATTGTTGGCCAGGCCAAAATTGAGGTTCATCCTGTGGTCACCTTCCTCATACCCGTGAATGATGCTGTAACTACCGCCCAGTTTTATGCTGAAATGAAAATTTTCCGTGGCCACCCGATCCCCGAAGATCAAGACAAGAAGGGCTGCCTGGCCTTTTACAGCGACGGAGGAAACGATGAGGAAAAAGAAGAAGGCACACAGGGATCTTTTGATCATCTTATCAAATTGGATTATATAAAAAGTTTTTCACTTGACAAGTATAAATATATAACAAATAGTAGTTCGACTTACCTTAGTGATCCAATAACATTGGTATTTTTGCTTTAATGAAATTTGTCCGACATATCACGCGCTTCACCATCCTGCTGACCATATTTTCAATCTCCGCATCGGCTCAAATTTTTGACGGACTGGAGGTTGTGAAGTACGATTCCAACTACATCCGGATCTATAAGGATGAATTGACCACCCGGCTTTATATTTCCAGGAAACAAAACAGCTACAACCTGTCGGATAAACTCCTTGAGCCATGGTTGAAGTTCCGGACCAATGATAATCTTCTGATCGGGATCGGATATACCTATAGTTTTCTGACCATTAACCTGGCAGTGAAAATGCCTTTCATCAATGGGGACGACGACATCTACGGAAAAACAAAATACATTGATCTTCAGACACATACAATTTTCAGAAGTTATATTGTGGACTTTTACCTCCAGTGGAACAAGGGCTACTACATTTCAAACCCTGGTTACATTATCCCCGGCTGGTCTTCAGATCAGGGATATCCCATCCGGGGTGACATGCGCAGCAATATCGTGGGATTGAATGTTCAGTACCTGTTTAACTCGGAACGCTATTCTTACAAGGCAGCGTTCCTGCAGAATGAATTCCAGAAAAAAAGTGCCGGTTCCCCGATCGTGGGGGTCGATGCATACTGGATGCTGGCAATGACAGATTCGGCGATGATACCTCTTAATATCCCCCCTTCGGGTTTCCTGGACGATGTCCGGTTTAACCAGGTGGACATTGCCAATGCAGGGATCAACGGAGGCTATGCCTATACCTTTGTGTGGAAGGAAAAACTCTATATTTCACTTTCCACAACACTTGGTCTATCAGGGGCTTATAACTATGTGCACAGTACTGAAAATTCCTACACCTGCTGTTCAGGCTTCTCTGTGGGTGCAAGTACCTCCACAAGGATCTCGCTGGGATACAATTCAAATGATTATTTTGTGGGCCTGAGTATGATTCATTTCAGAATGAGCAACCTGGTATGGGGTCAGGGAGATTGGTTTACCTATTCTACGGGCAGCATAAGGGTGAACTTCGTAAAAAGGTTCCGACTCCATCGTCCAATCAAAATACTCCGTCCCGACCTTTGGATCTTCTGATATATAGCGGCCGATGCATAATATACACTTGCATCGGACCCCTATTTTTACTAATATTGGAAACGCATTATCCTTGTGGCAGAATGACCGGAAAGAGCCCCCGTGCCTACAACAACATTATTCTGACTCTGTTAATCATACTGTTGGTCATCAGCTCATTTCTAATTCATGTTGAGGTCCTGAGCAAGATCCTGAACAGTTTATTTTTTACATTGATCCTCCTGGCAGCTACCTATGCCATTAATAAGAACAGAAAAAAGCTGGTATATTTTGCAGTGATCCTGATCATATTCAGGGAGGCTGCCAATTTCCTGATTCAGAACGAATATTTTTATTCCCTGGTCTCACTCACCAGTGTCTTCTTCTTCTTTATTATAGTTGTCAGGCTGATCCAGCAGGTCGCGAGCAGTATTATCGTGGACAGGGATGTGATCCTTGAATCTGTGAACGGTTACCTTTTGATTGGGTTATGCGCGAGCATCCTGTTTGCCCTTGTGGACCGCATTCAGGAACATGCATTTGCTTTCACAAATCCTGCCAGTCAATATTTCTCCGATTATATCTATTTCGGATTTATTACCCAGACCACCATTGGTTATGGGGATGTTACACCGCTCACTGATCTCGGACGGTTGCTCGCCATCACCGTCGGAATCAGCGGACAACTCTATGTGGCCATTATCATCGCCATGCTTGTGGGCAAATACCTTTCACAAAAGAATATTGGGTCATGAGGCACACCGTGCTCATCACTTTTGGATTTCTCTGTTTTTTCATTTTCCCCTCTCTCCGGGGGCAGAAGATCGATACCATCTACTTTCAGGGAGGGGACAGGATTACTGCTGAGGTGAAGTCCCTTCAGAACAATCAACTCAGGCTTTCCACCAATGATGCGGGAACCGTGCGGGTCGAGTGGAACAAAGTGGACAGTGTGAAGATCCTGAACCAGATGCGCATCCTGTTAAAGGATGGATCCATATTGTATGGAAATATTTTTCCATCAGGAGAAGTGAAGAGTTGCCTCATCTGGCACCGATTTGGCGATCCCAGGAATACCCGGCTGGTGGAAATCCTGGAACTGTCACCGGTGGAGGACCGGTTTGTAAACAGGCTTGACGGAGCATTGAGCTCGGGGTTCAGCTATATCAAAGCCAGTCATGTGCTTCAGCTTAATTTGAGTGCCTCCATCAAATACATTGCGGAAAAGAATCAGCTTGAAACCTTTTATGACGGGATCCTCACCAAGGAATCTGCAGGGACCACCCAGAGACAGAATGGCGGGATCAACTTCATGAGGGTATTACCCAACAAGTGGTTCCTGATCTCTACATTTACTGCGGAAAGCAGTTCTGAACAACAGCTCGACCTGCGGACATCATTTGGATTCGGAGGAGGAAACAGCATCATTTACAACAACAGGACCCACTTTTATGCCGCGCTTGGTTTCCAGGGGAACCGGGAGCTCTCTCAGGGGACTTCCAAGTACAACCTGGAAGGCCTGATCGCAACGAACTACTCCGTATTTATTTACGATTCCCCTGAAGTATCCTTCAACCTGAAATCCCAGTTAATTCCAAGTCTGAATGATTTGGGCAGGGTCCGGTTCAAGGTCGATTCAAACCTGAGGTGGGAGGTATTCTCAGATTTCTTTCTGAAATGGACATTCTTTTACAGCTTTGACAGCAGGCCACTTTCCAACGAAGCTGAAAGAAGTGACTGGGCTATCTCCCTGTTGGGCCTGGAATATAATCTATAAGAAAACCGGCTGCATCGTAAACAAAACTTCCGGATTCATGTTTAATGTCTCAAGCCTAAAGGCATTTATAACTACAATTTAAAATAAGATTATGAAAAACTTCAAATTTTTTTCACTGACATTCATCACCATTCTTTTCATGATGGGATGTTCCTCTATAAAAGTGGTGACTGACACCAAACCTGAAGCAGATTTCTCTGGCTACAAAACTTTTAAAGTGGTTCATTTTGCTCCTCAGGATGCAGAGGAATCACAAAGTTTCAGAGTGAACCAGATCAACAGGGGCAGAATCGAAAAGGCCATTGCCACGCAGGCCCAGCAGCACGGAATGACCATGGTCCAGGAGAATCCAGATGTGATCCTGCTCTATGCAAGTGATGTCAATATGGAAGAGTCCTACTCCTCCCATACGACCTATATGGGTGGAGGCTACTGGGGGTACAGGGGCGGTTATTATATGGGAGGACCCACCTATACAACCACCAGTGTGAATCAATACTACATTGGGAAACTCACCATTGCCATCGTGGAGCCCGGTACCGAAAAATTGCTTTGGTACGGGCAGGGTACAAAGGATATTTCGGGTGATGCCAATAAGGCAGAGGAGACCATCAACCTGGTGGTTGGGAAGATCATGGAGCAATTCCCTATCGGGTCGACCGCTCAATAAGTAAATTCGACAAATATTTTACAGAAATGAGGCACTCTGGCAGGGTGCCTTTTTTTTAGTCAACCAGGGGCCAGGATATCTTCCCATGATGGAACTCAAACATCTTCTGGATCTGGAAGTCAGTATTTCGGGGAGTGGACAATTCCGGAATTGCATCGCGCTTGAAAAAACCCACATCCAATGTCTCCATTCCCGTGGAAATGTCGAAGCTCCTGGCGGTGCATTCAATGAAGATCTTATAGGTATAAAAGAGATCTTCAGGATGGTCGTGAAGTTTTTTATCAAAGATGGCAAGGACCCTGGTGGCCTTCACACTGATCCCTGCTTCTTCAAATGCTTCTTTCTCAGCTATTTCAGTCGGTGAAAATCCTACATCGCACCAGCCCCCGGGCAGGGACCAGAAGGAATCGACACGCTCTTTAACCATCAGGATCTCATGTTTATCATTGAAGATGACGCAACGCACATCGATCTTTGGGGTCCGGTATCCGTTCTTCTCCGGAATGGCCACCCGGATGGTCTCATGGGACAGGTTCGTGATCAGGGAGATCATTTTCGTGGCAATGGCTTCCAGGTCATTGTACCGGTCCAGGTCGTAATCATTTTCACTGTAATGGAGTCCGTTCTCAGAAATGGCCTGCACCCTTTTTGCCAGAAGAAGCAGTTCACTGTGATCCTTCATAAGGTTGTTATATATCGCTTAAAAATAGCATAATTCTATTTATCTTCGCGGATTGGAGAATGTAAAAAGGGATCGGGAAATGGAAGCAAGAAAGAGAATTCCGCCCTGGATGCGGATGCGGATGCCGGGTGGAGATCATTATATGTACGTAAAGGAGCAGGTGGCGAAGCATAACCTCCATACCATCTGTGCCAGTGGTAACTGTCCCAATATCGGGGAGTGCTGGGGCGCAGGGACTGCCACCTTTATGATCCTGGGTGAGACCTGTACCCGTTCCTGCAAGTTTTGCGCCGTGAAAACCGGGAAACCCATGCCGGTGGACGACCGGGAGCCTTTCAGGCTGGCCGAAACCATCAAATCCATGGGGATCAAGCATGCGGTGATCACCTCCGTCGACCGCGATGACCTTCCCGATAAAGGGGCAGGTGTCTGGTCCAGGACAATCCGGATCCTGAAGCAGGAAATTCCCGGATTGACCATGGAAACCCTCATTCCTGATTTTGATGCAATCCCGGAACTGGTTGAATGGGTCATCAAGGCGGGTCCCGAAGTGATCTCCCATAACCTTGAAACGGTGGAGAGGCTCACCCCTGAGATCAGGTCAAGGGCCAGGTACAGGAGAAGCCTGGAGGTGATCAGGCAGGTATCGCAGTCGGATGTGGTGTCAAAATCGGGGATCATGCTCGGGTTGGGGGAGACCGAGGAAGAGATCCTACGAACCATGGATGACCTCAGGGAAGCAGGTTGTGATGTGATTACCATCGGACAGTACCTTCAACCCACCCTGAAACACATGGCCGTGGTAGAATACATTCATCCGGACAAATTTGAATTTTACCGTGAAGCTGCTCTCAGTAAGGGTTTCATAAGTGTAGAATCCAGTCCGCTGGTCCGTTCTTCCTACCATGCTGAAAACCATGCAGCCATCAGACCAAAAATTGGAAATGAATCCTGAACCCGCTCAAATTATTTTTGAGGACCTGGGACGGATCGAGTACAAGGAGGCCTGGGATCTCCAGGAGGGGCGGTTTCTCCAATTAGTTGAGTACAAAAGGGAGAAGCCGGGGGGGAAGCCCCCGGCAAGTTATCTGCTTTTTTGCGAACATCCCCACGTGTATACACTGGGAAAGAGCGGCCACGAGGGTAATCTGTTAGTTCGACAGGATTTCCTGAAGAAGATCGGTGCCACCTATTACAGGACTAACAGGGGAGGGGATATCACTTATCACGGACCCGGGCAAATCGTTGGGTACCCCATCATTGACCTGGAACTATTCCAACTGGGCCTGAAGCAGTATGTAACCCTGCTTGAAGATTCCATAATCGAGCTCTTGAAGGGATACGGGATCACATCCTCACAGATGGAGGGAGCCACAGGCGTATGGCTGGATGCTGATCATCCCGTAAAAGCAAGAAAAATATGTGCCATCGGGGTGAGGTCCAGCAGGCATGTGACCATGCACGGGTTTGCCCTGAATGTGAATACCGATCTGGCCTACTTCTCCCATATCAATCCCTGCGGATTTGAAACCAGGGGTGTGACCTCCATGGAGAGAGAACTTGCAAAAAACCAGGATTTTAAACAGGTAAAAGAGAGACTCAGGATAATCCTGATGGAGCGGCTCCATGCTCCAGGTCACTCAGCAGGATCATAGCCTCCTCCCTGCTGTTTCCGCAAACCAGCGGATCGGCTTTGAATTCCCCGCACACTTTCGGCCTCTGGGGGTGATCATAGATCAGGCAACGGAAATCATGGGAAAGATGGATGCAGGCCACCCCTGGTGGTTTGCCGTCGGGCATGGAGGGAAGGGAAGAGGAGATGGAGGGCGCCACACAGCAGGCCCCGCAATTGTTACGGCAATCCATGAAATCAGAAGTGTGTTAAACCACTTGCAAGATACAATGAATTGAAGATTCCTCCTATTTTTTAGATTGCCTCGGATAAAAATCAGGAGAGTAGTTCTTTAACTTCTCTTTGCTGAGTTTCACCTTCGAATCATCCTCAAAAAAAAGCGTTTCATCATGCTGACTCATGTCCAGACCCACATCTTCATACAGGCTCGGCACCCTCATGGGAACGATCTTATTGGTAATCCAGTAGAGCAGCAGGGAACCCCCGAATGCGAAAGCGGAAACGATTACAAGTGCCAGGAGGTGGAACAGGAAAGTGGTCACCTCACCATGGATCAGGCCAACCTCCTCGGCAAATATCCCGGTCAGGAACATTCCTGCGATCCCGCCAATGCCATGTGCCGGGAAGACATCCAGTGTGTCATCCACACCCCTGCGTGAAAAGAAGTAGATCATCAGGTTGCTGGCAATTGCTGCAAACCCGCCTATAAAGATGCTTGAACCTACACTGACAAATCCGGCTGCGGGGGTAATGGCCACCAATCCCACCACTGCACCCACACAGGCACCCAGTGCAGAGGGTTTTCTTCCCCTGGTCCCGTCGAAGAATATATAGACAAGCATGGCAGAGGCGGAGGCTGTATTGGTATTCAACAGGGCTTTCACGGCCGTGGCAGAGGATTCCAGTGCAGAACCCGCGTTAAATCCGAACCATCCAAACCAGAGCAATCCGGTGCCAAGCAGTACAAAAGGGATATTGGCAGGATATTTGGGTTTTGCATAATCCCTCCTGGGGCCGAAGAAGAAAGCGCCGGCAAGAGCTGCCATTCCGGCCGACATATGGACCACAGTGCCACCTGCAAAGTCAAGTACGCCCCAATTCCTCAGGAACCCATTGGGATGCCAGGTCCAGTGTGCAAGCGGGCAATAAATGAAGATCATGAAGAGAACCATAAAGATCATGAGCGACGTAAAGCGCACCCTTCCTGCAAAGGATCCCGTAAACAGGGCTGGGGTGATGATGGCAAATTTCAATTGGAACAATGCAAACAGGGCCAGGGGAATGGTTGCTGCAAAATCGGGATCCGGAGCTCCGCCCACCCCTTTAAACATGAAAAATGTGGCCGGATTTCCCACGAGACCAAAACCTTCCCACCCCAGGCTGTCACCAAAGGCAAGGCTGAATCCGAAAAATACCCACAGGATGCTGATCAGTCCCATGGCAATGAAGCTTTGAAGGATCGTGGATATAACATTCTTGGGTTTCATCATACCGCCGTAGAAGAACCCAAGCCCCGGGGTCATCAGGAATACAAGGGCGGTGGAAGCAAGCATCCATGCAGTATCCCCGGGATCAATGGCCGAGGTATCACCGGTATTGAAGCTGTAGGGAAAGATAATTCCCAGCAGGGCGATCACGCCGAAACCAATCAAGGCCACCATCCATTGTTTTTTCATCATAGGTATTTGTTTATGCAAATATATAATAAATACCAAAATACCCCCTATACAAATAGGGGGCATGTTTGAAAAAAATACAAATTTTGAGTTTACACCCTATAATAGTGAGGGTATGTTGCGTTTATGCAGTTAAATTTCCGGATTATGTTCCCGAGATTAAAAAATCATCGATCCGTTTTGCAACCCTTCTTCCGGAAGCAATGGCAGTCACCACCAGGGTGGCACCATTTATGGAATCCCCTGTGGCAAATACTTTATTGATGTTGGTGGACATCTCATTGTTCACTGCCACATTTTTCCTGTGGTTCAGGGAAATACCAAGTTCCGTAAGCAACCCTTCATGGACCGGGTGGACAAATCCCATGGCCAGCAAAATCAGGTCCGCTTCAATCTGTTGCCTGGTATCCGGGACGGCATTCATTTTGAAGCTGCCATCCACTTTATCCCAGGTGATCTCTTCCACTTCGGCATGGGTGACCCTTTGCTGCATACCAATAAACCTGAGGGTTGAGAGGCTCCATCTCCTTTCGCAGCCCTCCTCGTGTGAGGTGGAGGTTTTCAGGATCTTGCCGTAATAGGGCCAGGGATTATCATCAGCCCTTTTCTCCGGTGGCTTTGGAAGGATCTCTATCTGTGTGACACTGGTGGCTCCCTGCCTGATTGCCGTGCCTACGCAGTCCGAGCCAGTATCGCCTCCTCCGATCACCAGCACCTTCCTGCCCTCGGCGGTGATGCGGTTGTCGTAAGCCACGTATACCCCGTTATTGACACGGTTCTGCTGGGTCAGGAATTCCATGGCAAAATGGACGCCGTCCAATTCACGCCCCTCGATATTTAGATCCCTTGGTTGCATGGCCCCTATGGCAATGCAAACTGCATCAAACTGGTCCAGCAGTTCTTTGCCTGGAAGATCCTTTCCGATTTCGACCCCGGTCCTGACTTGCACTCCTTCTTCCTGCATCAGGTTCAACCTCCGGTCGATGGTCCTTTTGTTCAGCTTGAAATCTGGAATACCATACCTGAGAAGACCTCCGATTTTTTCATCCTTCTCAAAAAGAGTGACTTCATGTCCCGCTTTGTTCAGCTGGTCGGCCGCTGCCATTCCTGCCGGACCACTGCCGATCACCGCCACTTTTTTACCTGTTCTGCTTTTCGGTGGAGAGGGCTTTATGTACCCTTCTGCAAAGGCACGTTCGACGATGGCCACTTCATTTTCCCTGATGGTGACCGGTTCCTCATCGATATTCAGGACGCAGGAGTGTTCGCATGGAGCCGGGCATATCCTCCCTGTGAATTCAGGGAAGTTATTGGTATAATGCAACCGGTCACTGGCTCCCTTCCAATCCCCCCTGTAGAGTAGGTCATTCCACTCGGGGATCAGGTTATCCACCGGGCAACCCCAGTGGCAGAAAGGAATTCCGCAGTCCATGCAACGGGATGCCTGAAGCATCCTGTCCTCTGAATTTAATACCTGTTCAACTTCACTATAATCTCCTGTACGCTCATGAACCGGCCTGTTCCCGGCCGGTTTCTTCTTTATTTTCATGAATCCTTTTGGATCTCCCATCTTTCAAGTATTTACAGATCACCAACCATTTCCACATCTTTTTCCACCCCGGCAAGCTTCTCCCTGATCTTTTCAAGTTGAAGTTCCTGCATCACCTTTTTATATTCATAGGGAATTATCTTGATGAACCGTTCCATATATCCGTCCAGGTCAGCCAGGATCTTTTCAGCCACCCTGCTGCCGGTCAGTTCGAAATGTCTTGCGATCAAATCGGTCAATTCTTTCTTGTCGTTCAGGTCCTCCACAAGGGACAATTCCACCATTCCCATGTTGCAGTAGTAATCGAAATTTCCTTCCTCATCAAGGACATAGGCGATCCCCCCGCTCATTCCGGCTGAAAAATTCCTTCCTGTCTTGCCCAGGACCACCACACGGCCACCTGTCATATATTCGCAGCAATGGTCACCCACACCCTCAACCACCGCAGTAGCGCCGCTGTTCCGGACAGCGAATCTTTCCCCTGCCACACCGGAAATGTAGATCTCCCCACTGGTGGCCCCATAGAGTACCGTGTTCCCGATGATGATGTTCTGATCCGATTCGAAAGTGGAGCCTTCCGGGGGAACCACGATGATCCGGCCGCCCGACAACCCCTTGCCCAGATAATCATTGGTATCACCCTCCAGGTAAAATTCCACCCCGGGAACCAGGAACGCACCAAAACTCTGTCCGGCTGAACCGGCAAACCTCACCTTGATGGTTCCATCGGGCAATCCCTGGCTGCCATATTGCCTGGCAATCTGCCCTGATATCATGGCTCCGGTGGTCCGGTCCGTATTTTTTATGGGCATATGGATAATCACGGGTTGCTGTGCTTCCAAAGCCGGAGCAGCCTGTTCAATGAGGCTGTGATCCAGGACCCCATCAATCTTATGATGCTGCGATTCCACTTTATGCAACGGATTATGCTTGGCCGCAGGTAAAAATGCCGTCAGATCACTCAGATCCAGGTTCTTGAGTTTCCAGTGGGACGCGGCCTCCTCCTGTTCAAGCAGATCAGACCTGCCTACAATCTCTTCGAAGGAGCGGAATCCCATTTCAGCAAGATGCTCCCGTACTTCCTGGGCAAGGAAACGGAAGAATGTCTCCACATGATCGGCTTTCCCCCTGAACCGCTTTCTAAGTTCCGGATCCTGTGTGGCCACACCCACCGGGCAGGTATTCAGGTGGCATTTTCGCATCATCACGCACCCCAGCACAATCAGGGCACTGGTGGCGAAACCAAATTCTTCAGCCCCCAGAAGGGCTGCGATGATCACATCCCGGCCAGTTTTCATCTGGCCATCGGCCTGCAATACAACTTTCTTCCGAAGGTTGTTCATCACAAGGGTCTGTTGTGTTTCGGCAAGCCCGATCTCAAGAGGGAGGCCTGCGTGTTTGATGGATGAGGTAGGGCTGGCTCCGGTGCCCCCTTCAGTTCCGCTGATTGTGATCAGGTCAGCGGAAGCTTTGGCCACACCTGCAGCAATGGTCCCCACACCCGTTTCTGAAACCAGTTTAACCGATATTTTGGCCTGGGGGTTCACATTTTTCAGGTCGAAGATCAACTGGGCCAGGTCCTCAATGGAGTAGATGTCGTGGTGGGGCGGGGGTGAGATCAAAGTGATCCCGGGAATGGAATAGCGCGTCTTAGCGATGATCCTGTCCACCTTATGCCCGGGCAACTGACCTCCTTCACCCGGCTTGGCTCCCTGTGCAACTTTGATCTGCAATTCATCGGCATTCACCAGGTATTCGGTGGTTACCCCAAACCTTCCGCTGGCCACCTGTTTGATGGAGCTTCTTTTGGAATCGCCGTTCTCAAGGGGGGTGAACCGGGTGGGATCCTCACCTCCCTCACCCGTATTGCTTCTTCCCCCGATCCTGTTCATTGCAATGGCCAGCGCTTCATGCGCCTCCTTGCTGATGGAGCCGTAGGACATGGCCCCCGTGACAAACCGTTTCATGATTTGCTCTACGGGCTCTACCTCATCAATGGAGATGGGGTTCCGTTTGTAGGAAAGCAACCCCCTCAGGAACCCGGGCCTGGCAGTCTCACAGTCCGCCAGTACACTGTATTCCTTGAACTTGCTGTAATCATTATTCCGGGTACTCCACTGGAGCAGTCCCACGGTTTCCGGATTCCAGGCGTGCTGTTCGCCATACTTGCGGTATGAGTAGACCCCTTCTGTGAGGATCATGGAGTGCACATCATCGGCAAATGCCCTCCGGTGGGGGATGAGGAGCTCTTCGGCAATTTCCTCCATCCCAATGCCACCGATTCGTGAAACGGTCCCTTCAAAATATTTATCAATCACCGAATGGTGTATGCCGATGGCCTCAAAAATCTGGGCGGCCCTGTAGCTTCGAAGGGTACTTATTCCCATTTTGGAAAGGATCTTCAGAAGCCCTTTGTTGATGGCCTTGATATAATTCTCCTGGGCTTTATCAAAGTCCTGTTGTATGACCCTTTTTTCAACCAATTGCTCAATGACGGCAAAGCTCATGTACGGGTTAACCAGGCTTGCCCCATATCCGAATAGAAGTGCAAAATGCATTACTTCACGGGGTTCGGCAGATTCCACCACAATATCGATCTGCATCCTTTTGCGGCAATTGATCAGGTGGTGATGGACGGCAGAAACCGCCATCAGGGATGGAATGGGAGCCTTGTCTTTTGTGATATCCCTGTCGGTCAGGATGATATAATTATGGTTCTGATCCACCGCCTCTTCTGCCAGTCGGCAAATCTCATCCACCGCCTCTTCAAGTCCCCGCGCTCCCCTGTTTGCATCAAAATGCATAGGAATGACACGGTTGGAAAAACCCTTGTACTTCAGGTTTTTAACTACCTGGAAATAGGTATTATTGATCACCGGGCTCTTAAACTTCACAAGCTTGGTATGTTCCGGTGATTTATCAAGCACATTGGTAAGCAACGATCCCAGGTAGCTGGTCAGGGTCATCACCATCTCCTCACGGATGGGATCTATGGCCGGGTTGGTCACCTGGGCGAAAAGTTGTTTAAAGTATGTGAACAGCCTGTAAGGCTTTTTACTTAATATGGTTGTGGGGACATCATTTCCCATGGATCCAATCGGTTCTTTCCCTGATTCGGCCATGGATTTAATGATGGTCTCGATATCTTCCCGGCTGTAATTAAAGGAGTTAAGGTAACGGTCATAAGCGTCGCCCAGTCCCGGGGATATAATATTACCGGTCTGGATCTTCTCCAGGTTCACCATGTTTTTACCGATCCACTCCAGATAGGGATGAGCAGAGGCCAGCTTCGCTTTCAACTCTTCATCTCTGTAAAGAATCCCATCCTTCACATCCACCATGATGATTTTTCCGGGTTTCAGCTTTCCCTTTTCCCGGATGGCCTCAGGGGGAAAGGCCTGGACCCCTACTTCCGATCCCATGACGATCAGGTCATCTTTGGTAATTACGTATCGGGAGGGACGCAAACCGTTGCGGTCAAGCATGCCCCCGATGTACCTTCCATCACTGAATATAAGGGAAGCGGGACCATCCCATGGCTCCCAGAAAGTGGAATGGTACTGGTAGAATGCTTTTAATTCCGGTGAAATGGGATTCTTGTCGTTCCAGGACTCCGGGATCAGGACGGACATGGCATAGGGCAGCGATTTCCCGCTCATGACGAGAAATTCCAGCACATTATCGAGTGAAGCGGAATCGCTTTTATCAGGTTCAATGATGGGGTAGATCCTTTCAAGGTCACCAAGGACTTCAGATTTCAGTACGGATTCCCTGGCCTTCATCCAGAAACGGTTGCCTTTGACCGTATTGATCTCACCGTTATGGGCGAGCATGCGGAAAGGCTGCGCCAGGTCCCAACTTGGGAATGTATTGGTGCTGAACCTGGAATGAACCAGTGCAATGGCGCTCTGGATGCGCTTGTCCTGCAGGTCCAGGTAGTATTCACCCAGTTGTTCAGAGGTAAACATACCCTTGTAAATAAGCACCTTGGTAGAGAGGCTGGGCAGGTAAAAAAAGCTTTTTTGTTTCAGTTTGGAATGAACCACATATTTTTCCACCCTTTTCCTGAGAATATATAACTTTCTTTCCAGTTCATCCTGCGGCAGGTCTGCTCCCAGGAGGATCTGTTTGATCATGGGTTCGGCACTCCTGGCAATTTCACCGATGGTGCTGTTGTCTCTTGGAACTTCCCGGAACCCTATGAAATTAATCCCTTCGTCATTGACGAATTGAACCAGGATCTCTTCGCATTTCTTGGCCTCTGCAGGATCCTGCGGAAGGAATACCAGTCCGGTCCCAAATTGCCCCTCCGGTGGAATGGCGTACCCCTGGATAAGATAAAAATCCCTGGGTATCTGGATCATAACCCCGGCACCGTCGCCGGTCTTGCTATCGGATCCCTCTGCCCCCCGGTGGGCCATATTCACCAGGGTTTCCAATCCCCGTTTGATGATGTCATGGGATTTCTTTCCTTTCAGGTGCGCGACGAATCCTATCCCGCAATTGTCATGCTCAAATTCACTTCTGTATAATCCTGCCTTTTGAGGTCTATCTTGTTTCATCACTGCTTCCAGATTGTTGATGCATAATTACAAAAAAACCGCTCTCTTTTAAAATGAGAACGGTTTTTTTTATATTCGGTTCATACCATTCTCATCGGGAGTATAAAATCCTCTTTGCCATCGATTTTTTAGCACTATTTGAAGGAGATTTCATAAATATTTCTCAGCTGCAAAGATAGGGATTTATATTACGAATCAAAACAAATGCTCCTACGGAAATTATATATTGGCAGGAAAATAGTGTTGATAACTTATAAAATGAAAGTACTGCCCGGGGCAGGGGCAGTACTTATACAAAGGAGGAGAAGAGGCTACTATGGATTTCGGGAGAGGCCAGGATCAGTTATACGCCGATTCACCATGTTCGTAAATATCCAGCCCCTCCTCTTCGATCCGTTTGGAAACCCTTACCCCGATGCTCTTTTTCAGGCTGAAGAATAGAATAAATCCAAGTCCGATGGCCCAGGCTGCAACCGACAGCACACCGATCAGTTGAGATCCCAGCTGGGCAGCGCCTCCGCCGTAAAAAAGCCCGTTTGAAGTGCTCAGGAACCCGACCATGATGGTTCCCATGGCTCCATTCAGACCATGCACTGAGATCGCACCCACAGGATCGTCAATCCTGAGGACTTTGTCGATGAACTCCACTCCGAAAACCAGCAGGGTGCCCGCCAGGATCCCGATGATCGCTGCCCCACCCGGACTGACCACGTCACATCCTGCGGTAATGGCAACCAGCCCTGCCAGTGCACCGTTCAGGGTTATGGATAATCCAGGACGCTTATATTTTATCCAGGTCACACACATGGCCGTGACAGCGCCTGCAGCAGCAGCCAGGTTTGTGGTAATAAAAATATGTGCAATGGCAGAAGCATTCTCACTGCCGGTTGCTGCCAGCTGCGATCCGGGATTGAAGCCGAACCACCCGAACCATAGGATAAACACGCCCAGTGCGCCCAATGCCAGGTTTTGTCCAGGTATGGCCCTGGCTTTTCCATCTTTGGTGTATTTTCCAATTCGGGGTCCGATCATCACCGCACCGGCCAACCCAACCCATGCTCCCACTGAGTGGACCACTGTGGATCCGGCAAAATCATGAAAGGGGGTATTCAGGTTTGAAAGCCATCCGCCTCCCCATATCCAGTGGCCCGAAATGGGGTAGATCACTGCGGTAATGACAATGCTGAAAATGATATAGGCGGAGAATTTGGTTCTTTCTGCCACCGCTCCCGATACGATGGTAGCTGCTGTGGCGGCAAACACAGTCTGGAACATGAGGGATGCCTTATCGGGAACCCCGTGAATTTCGTTGCTGCTGAAGAAAAGAGAGATCTTTCCCATGAAGCCTCCCACATCTTCCCCGTACATGAGGGTATAGCCCAAAATCCAGAAGATCAGGGAGCCGATGGCGAAATCCATGAGGTTTTTCATCAGGATGTTTGCGGTATTCTTGGACCTGGTAAAACCGGCTTCCACCAGTGCGAAACCTGGTTGCATGAACATCACAAGTACAGCTGCCACCAGGATCCATATGGTATCTATTGAGAGTGTAAACTCAGATACTGCTAAAGTAAGGTCTTCCATTATGTTGGTTATTAAATATTAAACAATAGATAATCAATCCTTTATATAAAGAGACTCGTCGCCTTTTTCACCTGTCCGGATCCTGATGCTCTCATCGATGTTGGAGACAAATATTTTTCCATCCCCAACCTCCCCGGTCCTCGCTGATTGGAGGATGGTATCGATGGTCCTTTCAAGGTTGACATCACGCACCACGATCTGCAGGTACAATCTTTCGATGGTACTGGTATCATAGGCTATTCCACGGTAGACACGGCTTTCCCTTGCCATCCCGACGCCCCGGGCTTCCCAGAACGAAAAATACTCGATGCCATTCTCATGAAGTGCTTCTTTCACATCTTCAAACTTGGTCTTTCGGACGATTGCTTCAATTTTTTTCATGGTATAGTGATATTAAAATGATACGCCAACTACAATATGAAACTGTTCCCTGTCAGGATTCCAGATCAATGCGCCATTCACTGGAAGGGAAAAGGTCTCCGTCACGCGGATCTCTTTGGACGCAGTGAACCCGATGTTGCAGAGATCAAAACCACCATCACTGGTATGCCAGCCATCGCCTGCGCCCAGGAGCAATCCGAAATGGTTGAAGGCGTAGCCCAGTTCAAAATAGAGATCATTTCCAGCTGTTCCAGCTCCCCCGGCTTCATTCAGGAAATAGTTGGCTGACAGGGAGAACCCCTTGATCCCATAGCCCAGGTTGATCTCATAGGCGTGCGCACCGCTCTCTTTCGAGAAATCAAAATAATCGGTACCGGGAAAATAGTAATCGGTGATCCCCACGCTAAGACCAAAATCAAATCCGTAAGAGATGTAAAGGTCGGCTTCGGCTGCTTCATTGGTTGTGAAGCAATAGGAACCCCAGGCTCCCACTGCGAAATTACCAAGGGATAGCTCCAGGTTGGGCTGGATGGCCGGACCGGTCCCAAATTTGGTACCGCGCCACAGGTAGCTGCTAACCAGATCTCCCCCCAGGCTGAAAGGGGAGGAGGATTCCTCTTCCTGTGCACTCAAATTCATGGATGATATCAAAAAGCTCATCACCATCATAG
>JAHEEC010000104.1 GCA_024640885.1 Bacteroidota bacterium
CCGAATTCTGTAACCTCATCTCCAAAATAGACGGTGGTGGACACGGCAGCGAGCCCCATTCCGTCACCAATAAGAAAAATAATGTTCTTCGGTTTTTCAGGTCTGTCCTGGGCTTTATTAATAGATTGGCAGGAAAAGATGCCCGTGATCAGCAGCAGCGCAATGGTTTTTTTCATCGGTATCGGGTTAGAGAATTATTGAATGGCTACAAATAAAAGAAAAGCATCTGACTTGGCCCCTAGAATGTGATAATTTTCTTTCAAACAGTAAAAGGAGTTGTCTCACATGCATCCCTTTGCAATGAAATGGTGAAACTACCGTATTTTTACAACAGAAGCCGGAATCAGGAAATTCTTCCGGTCATGATAAAAGAAAACAACACGCCACATTATGAAAATCAATTTGTTTACAAGAGTCCGAAAATTTTTAAGGACCACCCTGATTGGTGGAATGGTGGCCCTGGCACCGCTGACCCTGATCATCCTTCTTTTTCGATGGGCCATCAACATCATTGGCAGGAACCTGACCCCGCTTGTGAATACCATCCTGCAGGGTACGGATCCAAATCCCTATGTCAAATTTGCACTCTATGTCATCACCTTTGCCGCCATCCTCCTGCTCTTCTTTATCATAGGCATCATTGTCAGGACCCGGTGGTTCGTATTTGTCAGGAAGGCAGAGGACCGGTATATGATGAAGATCCCCGGATATAAACTGGCCAAGGAGACGGTCCAGCAATTCTTCGGAAAGAACCGCTCATTCTTCAAGGAGGTTGTGCTGGTGGATATTTACAACACAGGGGTACTGATGACCGGTTTTATCACCGATGACCAGGGGGAGGTCATCACTGTTTTTGTCCCCACGGGACCCAACCCCACATCAGGTAATATTTTTCATTTGCAGAAAAACAGGGTATTCCGGACCGGTGCTTCAGTGGACAGTGGCATGAAGACCATTATAAGCTGCGGCGCGGGCTCCTCTGAAATATTTGCACTGCGGGAGAAGGAGTAGCTATTCGGCGCCAGATTTTCCCGATGCCGGGGTTTCATCAGAATCCCCTTCAGAACCGTCGAGCGGAACCTCCTGGTCGGGAATCGCATGCCTGAAATATCGTTTCTGGTTGAATAGAATGACGGCCACGGCCACCGAGATGCTGGAATCGGCCACGTTGAAAACGGGCCTGAAAAAAATAAAACCGGAACCACCCCGGAACCACTCGGGGTAATTGCCTTTAATAATCGGGAAATAGAACATGTCCACCACCTTGCCGTGAAGCAGGGGGGCATAGCCTCCTCCGGCCGGAAACAGGGTGGCAGGTTCCACGGGATTGCTGCTGCTGAAGATCAAACCATAAAACACAGAATCAATGATATTGCCCAGGGCTCCCGCAAGGACCATGGAAAGAGCAATAATGAGCCCGCTATGTGCCCTGAGCCTGATCAGATGCCTCAAATAAAATATGATGGCGACCACAGCCAGGATCCTGAAGGAGGAGAGAAGGATCTTCCCAATGCTTCCCGGGATGCTGAACCCGAAAGCCATCCCGTTGTTCTCCACAAAATGGAGGATGCCCCAGTTACCCAGGAAGGGGATCTGCTCATAAAGGGTCATGTGTGTCTTAACCAGGACCTTCAGGGTCTGGTCGACCAGGAGGATGATTAAAACAATAAGTATGGATTTCCTGGTAATGGACATAATCAATGCTCCACCTTTGGGATGTCCCGGAACAGGTGTTCAGGGTGGTTCAAATTATTGCCTGGATTTGGCTTCCATACTCAGGGTGGCGTGAGGCACAGCCCTTAAACGCTCTTTGGAAATCAGCTTCCCGGTCTCCCGGCAAACTCCATAAGTTTTATTTTCGATCCTGATCAGCGCTGCCTGGAGATGCTGGATGAATTTAAGCTGCCTCTGGGCGAGCCTGCCCGCCTCTTCCTTTGAAAGGGTGGATGCGCCTTCTTCAAGCACTTTAAAAGTGGGTGAGGTATCCTCTGTGTCGTTGCTTTCGCTCTGGGTAATGGCCGATTTTAACAACTCGTAATCCTCCTTTGCCTTCTCAAGCTTAAACTGGATGAGTTCCTTGAACTCCACCAGTTCAGCATCCGAATATCTATATTTCTCAGCCATGATGAATTTGATTTGGTTAAATATACAATATTTTACTGATTATCGGTCTCCGTTTTATACGCGCGTCACCCTTAAATTGATGTACACATCATCATCGATATCGATGCGCTTGCTGTGGTTGTTATCCAGGTGGTCGGCAAGATCCACGCTGTCGGCAAGTGTCTGGGAACCAATATATTTACCATGTTTTCCAATGGCCGCATTGATCAGGTCATGCCTTTCAATGAGTACCCTGATCCTGTCGGTCACGTCGAACCCGCTATCCTTGCGAATATTCTGGATCCGGTTGATCAGTTCACGGGCCACCCCTTCCTGTCTCAGCTCTTCGGTAATGTTGATATCCAGCGCCACGGTGATGGCTCCTTCATTGGCCACCAGCCAGCCCGGAATATCTTCCGAAATGATCTCCACATCTTCCAGGGTCAGCCTGATCGGTTCCCCACCCGCATAGACCTCCAGGGATTGCTCCTTCTCGAACCGGGAGATTTGTTCCTGGTCCAGGTCATTGATGGCTGCTCCGAGTTCCTTCATCAATTTTCCGTACCGGGGTCCAAGGGTTTTAAAATTGGGTTTGATCCGCTTCACCAGGATCCCGGCAGTATCTTCCAGGAATTCGATCTCCTTGACGTTGACCTCGTTCATGACCAGGGATTTAACTGCCTCAACCTGTTCCCTGAAAGAACTATCCGAAACAGGGACCATCATCTTGTTCAGTGGTTGGCGTACTTTGATGTTCACCTTGCGCCTCAACCCGAGGATCATGGAGGATAGCCTTTGCGCCACATCCATCCGGTTCTCAAGAGAGGCATCGATGAGCGAATCGTCGAATTCAGGGAAGCGGGTGAGGTGAACCGATTCCTGCGATTGAATTTGAGTTACGCCGTTCAGGTCATTAAACAATTTATCCATATAAAAGGGAGCCACGGGAGCCGCCAGCATGGAGATGGTCTCCAGGCAGGTATAAAGGGTTTGGTATGCTGCCAGTTTATCGGTATTGGATTCACCGCCCCAGTAACGTTTGCGGTTCAACCGCACGTACCAGTTGCTCAGGTTTTCAATGACAAAGTTCTGGATAAGGCGAGCCGCACGGGTGGGCTCATAGCTTTCGTACTGCTCCTTTACATCCCTGATCAGTGAGTTGAGCAGTGAAATGATCCAGCGGTCAATCTCGGGCCGCTCGTTGACGGGAACCTCCGGGGCGGTATTGTCAAACCCATCCACATTGGCATAGAGTGCGAAGAAGGAGTAGGTATTGAAGAGGGTTCCGAAAAATTTCCGTCTCACCTCATCCACACCATCGGCATCAAATTTAAGGTTATCCCAGGGTTGGGCATTGGTGATCATATACCACCTGAGCGGATCGGATCCATGCTTTTTAATGGCCTTGAAGGGGTCCACCGCATTTCCCAGGCGCTTGGACATTTTGTTCCCGCTTTTGTCAAGTACCAATCCGTTGGAGATGATGTTCCTGAAAGAGACAGAGTCGAACAGCATGGTGGAGATGGCGTGAAGGGTAAAGAACCATCCACGGGTCTGATCCACGCCTTCGGCGATGAAATCGGCAGGGAACAACTGGTCAAAATCATCCCGGTGCTCGAATGGATAGTGATATTGTGCATAGGGCATGGAACCGGAATCGAACCATCCATCGATCAGAACCGGTTCACGAAGCATTTTCTGACCGGTGTCACTGACCAGGATGATCTCATCCACGAAAGGCTTATGGAGATCTAACAGGTTGTAGTTTTCCCCGGACATATCACCCTCCACAAAATCCTCCAGGACATTGGCTTTCATAAATCCGGCAGCCACTGATTTTTCGATTTCTGACCTGAGCTCACCCACCGATCCGATGCAGATCTGTTCCTTTTTATCCTCGGTAACCCAGATGGGAAGCGGTGTGCCCCAGAACCTGGTCCTTGACAGGTTCCAGTCCACCAGGTTTTCCAGCCATTTGCCGAACCTGCCGCTCCCGGTGGATTCGGGTTTCCAGTTGATGGTATTGTTGAGCTCGATCATCCGATCCTTCATAGCGGTGGTTCGCACGAACCATGAGTCAAGCGGATAATAAAGGACCGGCTTGTCGGTCCTCCAGCAATGTGGATAGTTATGGATATGCTTTTCAATGCGGAACGCCTTGTTATCCAGCTTCAGGCGCACAGCAATGTCTACGTCGACGGTGGGATCGCTTTCTGATTTGGTGGCGTCGTATTCGTTTTTCACAAATTTGCCTTGAAATTCAGCGTAACTATCCAAGTTCACACGCTCCTTCACGAAATCCACATCCAGATCACTGATCCTGTAAAAACGTCCTTTTTTGTCAACCAGGGGTTGGTCGATCCCATCCTTATCGAGCACGGTCAGGGAGGCTATTCCATTGGCCATGGCCACCCGGTAGTCATCCGCGCCGAAAGTGGGGGAGGTGTGCACCACCCCGGTTCCCTCTTCAGTGGTTACAAAATCACCGGTGAGTACCTTGAATGCCTTTCCCTCGGGTTTGACCCAGTCCAGCAACTGTTCGAAGGAGAGACCCGCCAGTTCTTTGCCTTTCAAGGTTTTTAAGAGCTTGAAGGGGATTTGCTTATCCCCGGGTTCATAATCTTCAAGCAGCATCTCGAAATCCTTCTCCGGAAAGTAACGGCCCATCAGTTCGGTGGCCAGGATTACTGTGATGGGGATGCCCGTATAGGGATTGAATGTGCGTACCATGGCATACTCGATATTCGCACCCACAGTGAGGGCAGTATTGGAAGGGAGGGTCCATGGTGTGGTGGTCCAGGCAAGGATAAAGAGATCGGTGTCGGTGGCATCAAAAAGGGGTGCGGATCGTTTATCCTTTAACACCTTGAACTGCGCCACCACCGTGGTGTCTTTCACATCCCGGTAACATCCCGGCTGGTTCAGTTCATGGGTGCTGAGCCCTGATCCGGCAGCAGGGGAATAGGGTTGAATGGAATATCCTTTATATAACAGATCCTTCTTGTAGAGCTCTTTCAGCAGGTACCAGACACTTTCAATATACTTGTTTTCATAGGTAATGTAAGGATCATCCATGTTGATCCAGTAACCCATGGATTCGGTAAGCTCTTCCCACATCTGGGTGTATTTCATCACATCCTTCCTGCATGCGGCGTTGAACGCCTCGATAGAGATCTTGGCGCCGATATCCTCCTTGGTAATCTTCAATGCACTTTCCACCCCAAGCTCCACAGGAAGCCCGTGGGTATCCCAGCCAGCCTTTCTTTTCACCTGGAATCCCTGCTGGGTCTTGTACCTGCAAAAAATATCCTTGATGGTCCGAGCCATGACATGGTGGATACCCGGGATTCCGTTGGCAGAGGGGGGGCCCTCGTTGAAAACAAAGGAAGGCCTTCCCTCACGGGTGGTCACAGACTTCTCAAAGATCCTGTGTGCTTTCCAGTACGCATTGATCTCTTTGTTGACCTCTGACAGCTCAAGCTTCTTATATTCAGGGAATTTCTTACTCATTCCTCCTCCGGTTGCAGGTTTTATTAAAATTGCACAAAGATAGACGAGCAGGATGTAAAATGCAAGCGGCCAATAAAAAAGAGGATCACGGGAATAAGTTGAAGAGTTTTAAATATTTTTGATGCCATATACCAACTTTAACTTACCCATGAAAAAGCCCCGTTTGAGTTTCTGGCAGATATGGAACATGAGCTTCGGTTTCCTGGGGATCCAGTTTGGATTTGCCCTGCAGAACGGAAACGTGAGCCGTATTTTTCAAACCCTCGGGGCGGAGATCGACCAGATCCCCATCCTTTGGATCGCGGCCCCGGTAACAGGCCTGATCATCCAGCCCATTATCGGTCATATGAGTGACAGGACCTGGGGAAGGCTTGGACGCAGGCGTCCCTATTTCCTGGTGGGGGCCATCCTCGCTTCCATTGCCCTGTTCCTGATGCCCAATTCACCGGGTTTGTGGATCGCCGTCGGAATGCTCTGGATCATGGATGCCTCCATCAACATCTCCATGGAACCCTTCAGGGCCTTTGTGGGGGACATGCTGCCCAATGAGCAGCGCACCCTTGGATTTACCATGCAGAGCTTTTTCATTGGGATAGGAGCTTTCGTGGCCTCCTGGCTCCCCTATGCCCTTTCGGAATGGTTCCATATTGCCAATACGGCTCCGGAAGGAGAGATCCCCCAGACCGTGAGGCTCTCATTTTACCTGGGCGGTTCGGTCTTCCTCCTGGCGGTTTTATGGACGGTGCTCAGGACCAAGGAGTATTCCCCGGAAGAGCTGGAGCGTTTCAGGGATGAAAAAAGTCAGCTTGAGGAGAGTCAGGGTGAAGGCACGGAACCCCTGATCAAGTACCTGAGGCGTGGCATCATATGGACCCTGGTGGGATTGGCACTGGCCTGGCCGATATTGCACTACAAACTTGAAAAAGAGCTATACATCCTGGCGGGGGGAATTGGCATGTTCGGGATCCTCCAGCTCCTTGCCGCAGGGTTTATCCGGGCAAGGGGCAATAAAAACGGACTGGTGAGCATCATTACGGACCTCTACCGCATGCCGCAAACCATGAAACAGCTGGCCATCGTGCAGTTCTTCTCCTGGTTCGCCCTCTTCAGCATGTGGATCTATACCACCCCTGCAGTGACCCAGCACCTCTATGGCTCTACCGTTACCACCTCGGATGCATACAATGAAGGAGCCAACCTGGTGAGCGGGATGTTTGGATGGTACAACCTATTTGCCGCTGCCTTCGGACTGGTGCTGTTGCCTTTTATGGCCAGGCTGACCAACCGGAAAATAACCCATTCCATCGCCCTTGTGGTGGGCGGATTGGGCCTGGCATCCATCCTGATCCTGGATAATCCCCAACACCTGATCTTTTCCATGATCGGCATCGGCCTGGCCTGGGCCAGCATCCTGGCCATGCCTTATGCCATTCTTACCGGGTCATTGCCTCAACACAAAATGGGGGTTTATATGGGGATCTTTAACTTTTTTATCGTCATACCACAGATCCTGGCGGCAACCATTCTGGGATTTATGGTTAAATCGCTCTTCGACGGGGACAGCATCTATGCATTGCTCACGGGAGGGATTTCCATGGTGGTAGCTGCGGTACTTGTGCTGTTTGTGAATGATGTAAACGACAGGTAGAAAAAAGGAATAAAATGAGTGGTCACTATAAATCGGATCCATGGAGCATCATCGAGGAGGGATTTCACCCCGCCATGCAGGAGGCTTCTGAAAGCATTTTCAGCCTGGGCAACGGCCGGATGGGTCAGCGTGCCAACTTCGAAGAGCAATATTCCGGGGAGACCCTCCAGGGCACATACCTGGCCGGGATATACTATCCTGACAAGACCAGGGTTGGATGGTGGAAGAACGGATACCCCGAATACTTCGCCAAGGTGCTCAATGCGCCCAACTGGATCGGGATCCATGTAGAGATCAACGGAGAACCCCTGGACCTTCATCTATTAAAACCTGTTGAATTCAGGCGTGAACTGAACATGCGGAAGGGAACCCTGGAGCGGACTTTTGCGGTCAGTGTGGGCAGTCAACAAATCGAGATATCCTCCCTTAGGTTCCTGAGCATGAAACGGGACGAGGTGGGGGCCATAAGGTATGCGGTGCGCTCGGTGGATTTCTCGGGCAGCGTGGCATTCACCCCTTACATTGATGGGAATGTGGTGAACAGGGATTCCAATTATGATGAAAAATTCTGGGAGATGGAAGAGGCCATCGCCATGGAGGGGAAGGGGTTCCTGAAAGCCCGGACAAAAAAAACAGGATTTGTCACCTGCATGGCCATGGGTTATGATATTCAATTAAATGGTGCCGGGCTCAATCCGGTCACAGAGGTGATCCAGCGTGAGGATTATGTGGGGAACAGGATCTCTGTGGAAGTTTCTGAAGGAGATGAGCTGGTCCTGTACAAGTATGTTTCGGTACTTACCTCCATGAACCACGATCCGGGTGTAATGGTAAAGCAGGGACTGGAGATCCTGAGCAATGCAATGGAGGCGGGGTATAACACACTATTGCTTGAGCACGTAACCATCTGGGAAAACATCTGGACCCGGAGCGACATTGTCATAGAAGGCGACACTGGAGCCCAGCAGGGAATCCGGTTCAATATCTACCAGCTGAACCAGACCTATACGGGGCGGGATGAAAGGCTCAACATCGGGCCAAAGGGCTTCACCGGGGAAAAGTATGGAGGCAGCACCTACTGGGATACAGAGGCCTACATGATCCCTTTTTACCTCAGTTCCTCCCCCCGGGAAGTATCGCGCAATTTACTTATATACAGGCATAAACACCTGGAAAAAGCCATCGAAAACGGAAGAAAGCTCGGTTTTTCGGGGGGAGCTGCCCTCTATCCCATGGTCACCATGAACGGGGAGGAGTGTCACAACGAATGGGAGATCACCTTCGAGGAGATCCACCGCAACGGTGCCATCGCCTTTGCCATCTATAATTACATCCGGTATACGGGTGACAGGGATTATCTGTCCACCCATGGACTGGAGGTGTTGATCGCAATTTCGAGGTTCTGGCGACAACGGGTAAACTGGTCCCGGGAGCGTCAGAAGTACGTGATGCTGGGAGTCACCGGGCCCAACGAGTATGAGAACAATGTGAATAACAACTGGTATACCAGCAAAGTGGCCAGTTGGACCCTGAAATATACCCTGGAGGAGCTGGTAAAGATCCGGGATTCAGATCCTGTGGCCCATGCCAGGATCATGGAGCGGACACGGCTGATTTCAAGCGAGGAGTGTGTTGCCTGGGAACACATCGTTCAGAACCTTCATTTTCCTTACGACCGGGAGCAGGATATTTTCCTCCAGCAGGATGGATACATGGACAAGGAGCAACGGATGGCAGCTGACCTTGATCCGGCAGAAAGGCCCATTAATCAGCACTGGTCATGGGACCGGATCCTGCGATCCTGTTTTATCAAACAGGCCGACGTGTTGCAGGGGATCTTCCTGTTCGAGGATGAGTATGACCTGGAGACCATCAGGAGACATTTTGATTTTTACGAACCCCGTACCGTCCATGAATCTTCCCTCTCCCCCTGTGTCCACTCCATCCTGGCCTCCAGGATCGGCCGCCCGGAGAGGGCCTATGAACTTTATCTCAGGACCTCACGGCTGGACCTGGATGATTACAACCATGAAGTACATGAAGGGTTGCACATCACAAGCATGGGAGGGACCTGGATGTCTGTGGTGTATGGTTTCGGGGGCATGAGGGTGAGCGAAGGCATGCTCGCTTTCGATCCGAAGCTGCCGGGGGAGTGGAACAGCCTGTGGTTCAAAATAGGCTACCTGGACCGGATCCTGAAAATAACCATAGAACCGGGAAGGATGGTGGTTGAGAACCAGCAGGGAGAGGGGATTGAACTCTCCCTAGCGGGTTCAACGGTACATGTGCCAAAAGGGGAAGCCCGGGAGGTCTCCTGCTAAGAAGGATTGAATTGACACCCGGCACCACGGGCCCCTACAGGTCGAAACCCAGGTTCATCAGGTTGGTCCTTTCATGGATATGGATGGCCTGGAATCCAAGCTCCTGGGAAGCTTTGATGTTGTGAATGTTGTCATCCAGGAAGAGTGTTTCCCGGGGCAGGATCCCGGAATCCCTGATCACGTGCTGCCACGCATCGTGGTCGGGTTTATGACACCCGATCTCATGGGAGTAGTATATCTTTTTAAATGCCTGATGCATGGGGATCCCGGCAGCTTCCCGGTACATTTTCTCAAACACCGTGACATGCAGGGCCGAGGTATTGCTTAGCATGTAGAGGTCATAACGTTTTGACAGTGCTTTCAACAGCCCGGTTCGTTCCTTCGGGATCCTGACGATCATGGCATTCCATGCCCTGTCAAATTCTTCATCGGTCATCTTCACCCCGGTCTTTCTCCTGATCTCGTTCCTGAATTCCACCGTATCGATCCGGCCGGTTTCATATTTAAAGAATATATCGGTGGACATGTTGAAGGGATACTGAAGCAGGTCGGCCGGGAATCCCAGTTCATAGAATCCTTTCAGGGTAGCATGGATATCAATATCCAGGATCACTCCCCCCAGATCAAAGAGGATGTTGCGGATTCGCTGTGGTTGTGCCATGCATTTTGTATATTCGTAGGACCCAAAGATAAAAGAAAAAAAGAGCCATGCACGTTGGAGGCATTCACTACAGGTCCATCTGGATGGAAGATGATCCCTCGATAATCAAGGTGATCGATCAACGGAAACTGCCCTTTGAATTCCAGGTAAGGAGGATCAGGAACGCACAGGATGCACATACAGCCATCAATAAAATGATCGTACGGGGGGCTCCGCTGATCGGGGTCACCGCTGCCTACGGCATGTACCTTGCAGCTTACCTGAGTGATGAAGAACACTGGTGTGAGGAGGTGAAAGAGGCCGGGGAGAAACTGTCCTCTGCAAGGCCCACAGCCGTCAATCTCAAGTATGCAGTGGACCTGGGACTGGCTGAACTGGATTGTTCCGGATCGAGGGAGGGCTTGATCGACCGGCTGTTCCACCTGGCGGCCCGGCTGGCAGAGGATGAGGTGGCCCGCTGTTTGAAGATCGGGGAGCATGGGTTGACCCTGATCAGTGAGATTTATGAACAGAAAAAGGAGACCGTCAATATCCTGACCCATTGCAACGCGGGCTGGCTGGCCTGTGTGGATTACGGCACGGCCACGGCACCCATATACCTGGCACATGACAGGGGGATTCCCTTGCATGTGTGGGTGGATGAGACACGCCCCAGGAACCAGGGAGGCCGGCTCACCGCCTTTGAACTGGGAGAGCATGGGGTGCCGCACACGGTAATCGTCGATAATGCAGGGGGACACCTGATGCAACAGGGCCTGGTGGACATGGTGATGGTGGGTTGCGACCGCGCTGCATTGAACGGTGATGTGGTCAACAAGATCGGCACCTACCTCAAAGCAATTTCGGCAAAGGACAACGGGATCCCATTTTATGCGGCCCTCCCCTCCACGAGCATTGATTTCAACATGAGGGATGGAAAGCAAAC
>JAHEEC010000036.1:0-12565 GCA_024640885.1 Bacteroidota bacterium
ATTGCAAAAACATTCTCTCCCCGGAATAAAAGTTGAAATAGTTATAAAGTAAAAAGCCAGGAGCGGGGATCCAGTTGATCTCCGCTCCTGGCTTTTATACTTTTTTCGCAACCAGGTTGCACAGTGCCCAGGACAAGAATCGAACTTGCACGACCAAAATCGGTCACTAGGCCCTCAACCTAGCGCGTCTACCAGTTCCGCCACCTGGGCAAATGGGTTATAAAGTTAAAGGACTTAAAGTTGAAACGATTCCCCTTTACAAACTTTACAAACTATTTTGTGCCCAGAACAGGACTCGAACCTGCACATACTTGCGTATACTAGTCCCTGAAACTAGCGCGTCTACCAATTCCGCCATCTGGGCAAATGAGTTATAAACTTTTTATACTTCAACGAACAACCCCGAAGGGGTCTCCTCCGGGGCTGCAAATATATTAAATTTTAAGTTTTCCTTCAGCGCTTCAGCTTCTTTTTTTTTCGAAGGCTCATGCAATAGCCCGCTATTACTTCCTGGGCACGGATTTTTTGTTGTCTAGGGGTTCCCTGTCCCCATTTGTATTTCCTTCCATGTTCAGCATCTCCCGGGCGGAGGGCCTGGCTTCAGTGGCTGATTTCTTCGCCCCTGGATCGTAATCCACATAGGCTATAAAGGTATGATAAAATGCACCTTCCAGCAACTGGGTTTCAATGAATCCCACATCATCGTCCCTTAACCACCAGTTGTGGTGATCGGGTGCCCAGACATCCACGTAGTACCTCTGGTAACTCAACCCTTCGAAAGTACACTCTCCCGAGTAATCGGTAAACAGTTCGGCCGACAGGTTGGTCTGGTTATCCCAGTCCGCAAGGGTCGGGTAGAGCCGCACGCTGGCGCCTTCAAGGTAATAACCCGGAGGATCACCCGGTGGGGTCCAGAGCTGGACAACCACGGTCAGTTCGGATCCGATCACCTCAACAGAAAAAGAGGCAATGCTCACCCCTCCCTTGGTACCGAATGCTTTTAACTTCACATCGTAAAAGCCCGGATCGTAATAGAAATGTGTGACATTGAATGCCGACGATGTGGTTCCGTCTCCCATCTCCCACTCCACGTAATCCGTATTCGAAGAGAGGTTGGTGAAATTAATATCCTCCCCTACAAATGCTGGGTCTGGGGAGACTACAAAATCTGCGAGGGGTTCTCTGTGGCAACCTGCCAGGATCAGTGGCAGGACGGCCAATATGGTAAGTAAGCGTTTCATGACAATTGGTTTTCTGGTTATTACCTGTTAAAATTCAAATAGCATGCCAAACTGCAGCATTGGAAATAATCAATGTTTTTCCTTCCTTTAGCAAAATTACTAAAACATAGATTCATGAAGAGGTTGCCCCCTTTTATTTATCCACTATTGCTGGTGTTTGGAATGGTCAGTGCGGTTTCAGGCCAGGCCACATCCCAAATCACCCTCGATGACATTTATCATACAAGAAAATTCAGCGCAAGAATGCTTTATGGCCTGCGCTCGATGAATGACGGGGTGCATTACACGGTGCAGAACGGGGATAAGATCGATAAGTACAGCTATCAGTCAGGTGAAATTTCCGAAACGCTGTTCGATGCCACAAATTTTAATGAAATCAACGGATTCAGCGGATATGCTTTCAATGAAACAGAAGAAAAGATCCTCATTGAAACAGACCAGGAGCAAATTTACCGCCATTCCTACCTGGCTTCTTTCCATGTCTATGACAGGTCCAGCGGGAATCTCTCGGCCCTGTCCTCCGAAGGCAAGCAACAACTGGCCACCTTTTCGCCCGACGGATCCCATGTGGCATTTGTGCGGGAAAACAACCTATTCATTAAAAAACTAAATGCAGATCAGGAGCACCAGGTCACCTTCGACGGGGTAAGGAATGAGGTAATCAATGGGGCACCTGACTGGGTATACGAGGAGGAGTTCGGTTTCTCAGAGGGCTTCCAATGGTCACCAGACGGCCGGAAGATCGCATTTTACCGCTTTGATGAGCGAAGGGTCCGTGAGTTTCAAATGACCATGTACGGACACCTCTACCCCGAAAACTACACTTTTAAATACCCGAAGGCCGGTGAGGAAAACTCCCTGGTTTCCATCCTGGTATATGACCTGGCTACCGAACAAACCACCTCCATGGATATCGGAGATGAGACCGACCAGTACATCCCCAGGATCAAATGGACCGCCGATCCGGGGGTGCTCAGCATCATGCGCTTAAACCGTTTGCAGAATCAGCTCGATATCATCCACGCAAATGCCCGGTCCGGTGATTCAAAAGTGGTCTATTCAGAGGTGAACAAATGGTATATTTCCGAAGCCGCTGACAATACCATCACCTACCTTCCTGATGGAGAAAGTTTCATTCTGAACAGTGAAAAGGACGGGTATTTCCATCTCTATCATTTCAATTTCAATTCCGGGGTGATCACTCCCATCACCTCAGGCCCTTTCGATATCGCCTCATTTATCGGGTATGATGAAAAGCAAAAGCGCCTCTATTATACCTCGTATGAGGAGTCCTCCATAGAGAGGCATATCTACTCCATCAAACTGGATGGTTCCGGGAAACAAAAGATCAGTACCAGTCCCGGTTACAACAGCGCCAGTTTCAGCAGTACATTTAAGTATTACATCCTGACCCACTCATCGGCCAATACACCCCCATATGTGACACTCCATAACCAGAAGGGAAAACTGATCAGGGTGCTGGAGGATAATGAAAAACTGAAGGAGACAGTGGCAGAATATGGGTATGCAAAAACGGAATTCCTCACTGTATCTACCAGGAGCGGACAGGAACTGAATGCCTGGATGATCAAACCCAATGATTTTGATCCCGGCAGGGAATATCCCCTTTTCATGTATGTGTACGGCGGACCTGAATCACAAAATGTAATGGATTCATGGCCCCGAAGGGATGCGTGGTTTCAGATGCTGGTCCAGAAAGGATATATTGTGGCCTGTGTCGATAACCGGGGGACCAACGGCCGGGGGGAGGCATTCAGGAAGGCCACCTACCTGACCCTGGGCAATCTGGAAACCATCGACCAGGTAGAGGCAGCCCAGTGGTTTGGATCTCAGGATTATATTGATAAGAATCGAATCGGGATCTTCGGGTGGAGCTATGGCGGATACATGACAAGCCTCTGTCTGACCAAGGGCAACGGCACCTTTAAAATGGGAATTGCCGTGGCCCCTGTGACCAACTGGAGGTACTACGACACCATTTATACGGAACGTTTCATGCGCACCCCCGGGGAGAATCCTGAAGGGTATGACGACAATTCCCCCATTAATTTCGCAGACGGACTTCAGGGCAAGCTCCTGCTGATCCACGGGAGCGGCGATGACAATGTGCATTTCCAGAATTCGATGGATTTTGCAGAAGCCCTTGTACAGGCCGACAAACAGTTCGATATGCAGTTTTACCCCAACAGGAACCACGGGATATCCGGGGGCAACACATCCTACCATCTCTACACCAGGATGACCGATTTTATTCTCAAATACCTCTAAGATACACCTGGTTTTAGTATCTTTGCGAGGTTTTTTGAAATGCATCAGAATGATTGATATAACTTTTCCGGATGGATCGGTACGGAAGTTCGAGCCGGGTGTGTCGGGACTTGACATCGCAAAGAGCCTGAGCAACAGCCTTGCCCGTGAGGTCCTGTCCATAAATGTAAATGATGAACTGTGGGACCTTTCCAGGCCCATCCGGAGTGACGCGACCATCAAGTTAAACAAGTGGGATGATCCCGAAGGCAAGCATGCCTTCTGGCACTCCTCTGCCCACCTGATGGCAGAGGCCATTGAATCACTCTATCCAGGGACTAAGTTCGGGATCGGGCCGGCCATTGAAAATGGATTCTATTATGATGTGGATCCCGGGGATGATGTGGTGATCTCCGACGGTGACCTGCCCAGGATTGAGAAAAAAATGAAAGAGTTGGCCTCCCTTAAAAATGCATACCACAGGGAAGAGGTGACCAAGGCCGGTGCCCTGGATTTTTTCGGGAAGAAGGGGGATGGTTATAAGACCGAACTGATCGGTGAGCTTGAGGACGGAACCATCAGCTTCTATCACCAGGGTAAATTTACCGACCTGTGCAGGGGCCCGCACCTGGTCGACACGGCACCCATCAAGGCAATCAAACTGCTTAACGTAGCGGGAGCCTACTGGCGCGGAGATGAAAAAAGAAAGCAGCTCACCCGGATCTACGGGGTGACCTTCCCCAAGCAATCGATGCTGGAAGAACACCTGGAAATGCTGGAACAGGCCAAGTTGAGGGACCACAGGAAACTTGGCAAAGAGCTGGAGCTCTTCACCTTTTCACAACGGGTGGGGCCCGGACTTCCGCTGTGGCTGCCCAAGGGTGCCCAGTTGAGGGAGAGGCTGGAAAACTTTTTGAAGAAGGTACAGCGCGAACACGGCTACGAGCAGGTGATCACTCCCCATATTGGACTTAAAGAGCTCTGGATCACTTCGGGGCATTATGCCAAGTATGGTCAGGATAGTTTTCAGCCCATACATACGCCCCAGGAGGGAGAGGAGTTCCTTCTGAAGCCCATGAACTGCCCTCACCACTGCGAAATCTACAGGTCCAAACCCCATTCATACAGGGAGCTCCCTGTCCGAATGGCCGAGTTTGGCACTGTGTATCGATATGAACAGAGCGGGGAGCTTCACGGGTTGACCAGGGTCAGGGGATTTACCCAGGATGATGCACACATCTTCTGCAGGCCGGACCAGTTGAAAGAGGAGTTCATCAAAGTGATCGATATCATCCTCTATATCTTCAAAACACTGGACTTCAATGACTTTATAACCCAGGTATCCCTCAGGGATCCTGATGACAAGGAGAAATACATCGGCACTGATGAGCACTGGGATAAGGCAGAGAAAGCCATCCTTGAGGTGGTGGAAGAGAAAGGGATGGAGGCCATCGTGGAGCATGGAGAAGCGGCCTTCTACGGTCCCAAGCTTGACTTTATGGTAAGGGATGCCCTTGGAAGAAAATGGCAACTGGGTACCATCCAGGTGGATTATAACCTTCCCGAGAGATTCGACCTGGAGTATATCGGGTCCGATAACCAGAAGCACCGGCCCGTAATGATCCACCGTGCACCGTTTGGATCAATGGAGCGTTTTGTGGCGGTACTTATCGAACATACCGCGGGAAAATTCCCGCTCTGGCTTACTCCGGACCAGGCGGTGATTCTGCCCATCAGCGAAAAATATCACGATTATGCTGAAAAAGTTTCAAATTTCCTGAAAAATTACGATATTCGCACCCTGATTGACGAGCGGAGCGAAAAGATAGGTAAAAAGATCAGGGATAACGAGTTAAAGCGAATCCCTTATCTGCTTATCATAGGAGAAAAGGAGCAGGAAAGCGGTTCAGTCTCCGTTCGCAGGCAGGGAGAGGGTGATAAAGGTGTCATGAGCCTGGAAGAATTTGCACTATTTTTGCAGTCTGAAGTACAGCATCAGCTGAAGGCAATTGAAACAAAAGTATAACTAAAGTATAGGAGGAACTTGTCATAGCAGGACCAGGTAATTTTCGTAGGAGAAACAACGATAGCCGCAACAAGGATCGAATCTTTTACAGGACCAATGAACAGATTCGCTCCAGCACCATCCGGATTGTTGGGGAGAACATAGAGAATCCGGGAATTATTTCGCTGACAGAGGCCCTCAAGATTGCTGATTCACTTGATCTCGACCTTGTGGAGATTTCACCGAAGGCGGATCCCCCTGTTTGCAGGGTGGTGGATTACCAGAAATTTCTCTACCAGCAGAAGAAGAAGCAGAAAGAGATGAAATCCAAAGCCACAAAGATCGTGGTGAAGGAGATCAGGTTCGGACCAAATACGGATGAGCACGACTACAGTTTTAAATTAAAACATGCATACAAGTTCCTGGAGGAGGGTGCCAAGCTTAAGGCTTTTGTCTTTTTCAAGGGTAGGTCCATATTGTATAAGGAAAAAGGTGAGATCCTTCTGCTGAGACTGGCACAGGAACTTGAAGAAGTTGGAAAGGTGGAACAACTTCCTAAACTGGAAGGGAAACGAATGACCATGTTCATCGCTCCAAAAGTGAAGAAAAAATAGTTGTTGTTAAGATAAATTGTTGGAATAATGCCAAAAATGAAAACAAATCCGGGAGCAAAGAAGAGATTTACACTCACCGGAACTGGAAAAATCAAGAGAAAGCACGCTTTTAAAAGCCATATTCTTACCAAGAAGTCCAAGAAGCGCAAGCGGAACCTGACCTACTTTGGAGAGGTTCATCAGGCTGATGAAGAGAATATCAAGCGTTTGCTGGCCATGAAATAATGGTGTAATCTTTTGAACATCAGGTAAAATAGTATTAACCGGGGTGCAGTGCATGGAAGTGTCTTAAAGACCGCCTTCACCCAAAACATGAAAGTAAAATGCCAAAAGCAACAAATGCTGTCGCTTCAAGACAGAGAAGGAAAAAAGTATTAAAACAGACCAAAGGCTACTTTGGTCGCAGGAAGAATGTATGGACGGTTTCTAAGAATGCATTTGAGAAAGGACTGACTTACGCGTATCGTGACCGCCGCAAGAAGAAAGCGAATTTCAGGGCACTCTGGATCCAGCGTATTAATGCTGCAGTTCGGGTGCATGGGATGTCCTACTCGGAATTTATGGGTAAACTGGGCAAATCAGGGATAGAGATCAACCGGAAAGTACTTGCCGATCTTGCCATGAATGATCCCAATGCGTTTGAGGCCATAGTGAAGAAGGTTCAATAGGTCCTTAATTCCTAAAAAATATAAAGAGGCTGTTCCACATAAAGGGGATCAGCCTTTTTTGTTCATGGTAAATAGTGGATGGAACTTTAAAACTGAACAAATGAAAATTGCGCTGATAGGCTATGGTAAAATGGGCCGGACCATTGAAGCCATGGGAAAAGCACAGGGATTCCAATTCCCGCTGGTCATTGATCTGGACAACGGGGCAGATCTCAACAAATCAAATCTGAGCCGGGTTGATGTGGCCATTGAGTTTACGGTACCCTCTGCAGCGCCCGGGAACATCAAAAAATGCATTGATCATGGTGTTCCGGTTGTATCAGGCACCACCGGTTGGACTGACGGGTATGCAGAAATAAAGGATTACTGCCTGAAGGCCAACGGGACTCTGTTTTATGCAAGCAACTACAGTGTCGGGGTGAACATCCTGTTTGCCATGAACCGCCAGCTGGCCAGGATCATGAATCACTTTCCGGGATACCGTGCCTCCATCAAAGAGGTACACCATGTGCATAAACTGGATGCCCCAAGCGGAACGGCCCTAACGCTTGCCGGAGATCTCATTGACGAGAACGAACGCCTCCGGCAATGGGTCCTGAATCCTCCATTTGGCCAGGATGGCCAGGATGACCCGGACAGTTTGCACATTGAATCAGTCCGGGAGGGAGAAGTGAAAGGACAACACATCATCCGTTATGAGTCAGCACTGGATTCCCTCACACTGGGCCATGATGCAAAATCGAGAGACGCTTTTGCTGAAGGCGCCCTGCTTGCTGCAGCATTTCTAAGGGGGAAAACTGGGATTTTCGGGATGAAAGACCTTCTTAACCTCTGAATTCCATGAAACGGATGGGCTGGAGGTACCTTGGATTCCTGGTCGCGGGTCTGAGCTGGTCGTTGCTCATCGTGTGGACCAACCTGTGGTACCTCTTGATATTAAACCTGGTATTATTTGATCTTTTCGTCTCCAGGAAGGTAGACTGGTCCCTTCGACGGTATGGTTTACCCCGCCTCATCCAAAATTCCATCGAATGGCTCTCCATCTTTCTGCTGGCCATCCTGATCTCCTTCTCCATCAAGATCCTGCTGGTGGAGGCTTATAAGATCCCCACTCCTTCCATGGAGGAGACCTTGCTTGCAGGGGACTTCATCTTCGTGAGCAAACTGGCCTACGGGCCAAGGTTACCCCAGACCATCATGGCCATCCCATTTTTTCACAATAAACTGCCCTCGGGGAAGAAATCCTATTCCGAAAGGATCAAACTGCCCTATAAAAGATTAAATGGCTTTTCAAAGGTGAATCGAAATGACATCATCGTATTCAATTTTCCCGAAGGTGATACCATGGTGGTGCAGTACCCCGGACAGAACTACTATTCACTGGTCAGGCAGTACGGCAGGGATTATATCCTGTCCGAGTTTGATGTAATCACCCATCCGGTGGATAAAAGGGAGAACTATGTGAAGCGGTGCATCGGAGTGCCGGGGGATACCCTCCAGATCATAAACGGTGAGATCGTTGTAAATGGTGAGGTGAAACCAAAACTACCCATGCAGAAGTTCAAGTATTATGTGTCGACCACCGGATCACCCCTCCCCGATTCATTGCTCGATTCGTTAAAAATTCTTAAATCTTCAGTCACTTACAACCCGGTCAATTCACTGCACGTCCTCTTCCTGACCGAAGAGAACCTGGAAGCATTGCGGGCCTATCCCACTGTGAGGAGCATCAAACAATTTTCTGAACCTACCCTCTCCTTTCAGAACCAGGAGATCTTCCCCCACTCCAGTGGTTATCGATGGACAGGTGATAATTTCGGCCCCCTTGTGGTCCCTTTCAAGGGAGATACTGTCCAGGTAAACACCTCTACACTACCTCTTTATCAACGGATTATCGATGTATATGAAGACAATGAACTGCAGGAAAAAGATGGGGTGATCCTGATCAACGGTGTGCCCTCGGATACTTACGTAATTAAAATGGATTACTTCTTCGTGATGGGCGATAACCACCACAATTCGGCAGATTCAAGATACTGGGGATTCGTGCCGGAAGACCACCTCCTGGGCAAAGCGGTCACCGTCTGGTTCTCCATCGAGCCGGATAAATCTCTCCTTGATGGTTTAAGAAAAGAACGTATCTTTAGATCCATAAAATAAATTTCCCGATGAATATCCGTAAGTTATTGAAAAACAAGTATTTCAGGTTCGGAGCAGCCGTTGTCATCTATATCCTGTTTGTGATCTGGTTGAAGAATTTCTGGTTCCTTTTCGGCCTCCCCATCCTCTTTGATATTTATATTTCCAAAAAAGTAAACTGGTCCTTCTGGAAAAGCAGGAAGAAGAAAAACAACGTGATCATCGAATGGCTCGATGCGCTGATCTTCGCCGTGGTAGCAGTTTCGCTGATCAATATCTTTCTGTTCCAGAATTACAAGATCCCCACCCCATCCATGGAGGGGACCCTGCTGGTGGGTGACCACCTCTATGTGAGTAAAACAGCATATGGCCCCCGTACCCCCAATACGCCCCTGGCCATCCCATTCCTTCCCAACACTGTGCTCGGTGGAAAGTCATACCTGGAATGGATCCAGCGTCCCTACAAGCGTCTGAAGGGTTTCAGCAAGGTCAGGAGGGATGATATCGTGGTTTTTAATTTTCCAGCCTCCGATACCGTGGCACTGGAAAAATCGGACCATAAATTATATGCCAAGGGCAATTTCGACTATTACGATCTGATCAGGGATGAGGCATATAACCTGATGCTGGCCGACCAGACACGGAATAACAGGACCCTGCCCTATCCGGTCTATGCCTCTTATGTAAGAACGCAGCTCGCTGAGAAATTTGATGTGGAGACCAGACCGGTGGACCGCAGGGACAACTACATCAAACGGTGCGTGGCCATCCCCGGTGAAACCATCCAGGTCAAACAGAATGTGGTATACGTGAATGGGGAAAAGCAAAAAGAGTTTGAAGGGATTCAACGATGGTACGACGTGAGAACCAACGGCACACCCATCAATCCCCGGTCCCTCGAAGAATACGGGATCAGCACGGACCTTACGGATGTAAGGTACAATCCCAGTTACAGATTTCCAATTTCCGTGGGGGTTGCCGAAAGGATCAGGACACTGCCCGGTATTGTGAGTGTAGAGCTGGTTAAACAGTATAGCGAAGGACAGTTCGACAGGGATATTTTTCCACACGATGCGAATTATCCATGGAACCTCGAGTATTTCGGGCCCCTCACCATTCCCGCAAAAGGGAGCACCGTCCAGATCAATACTTTAACCCTTCCCCTCTACAGCAGGATTATTCAGGCGTACGAGCAGAACGACCTCCAGGTGAAGGGGGAGCAGGTGTTTATCAACGGTGAGCAGGTCAGCTCCTATACCTTTAAAATGGATTACTATTTCATGATGGGTGATAACCGGAACAATTCGGCAGATTCAAGGTTCTGGGGATTTGTCCCCGAGGATCATATTATTGGCAAACCACGGCTGATCTGGTTGAGCGTGGATAAGGATTATGGGAAAATCCGCTGGAACCGCATGTTCCGGATTGTCAGGGCCAACAGGTAATCGGAGCTTCCTTGGTCTATCCTGCACTGTATAACGGACCCGTTAACTATTTCGCCCGGCTGGTCAGGGAACGGCAAATTGTCCTTGAGCAATTTGACAATTACGGAAAGCAAACCTACAGAAACAGGTGCCGCATCATGGGCCCCAATGGGATAGTGACCCTGTCGATCCCAGTTAAAAAAAATCACGGTATAAAGACCCCGTTGAAGGAGATTCGTGTGGATTATGATACTCCATGGCAGAAGATACACTGGCGCAGCCTGGTAGCCTCCTATGCTTCCTCCCCTTTTTTCCAGTATATGATGGATGACCTGGCGGGCTTCTATACCAACAGGCTCGTGTTTCTGATCGATTTGAACCAGATGCTCCTTGAGGCTGCCCTAAGGCTGCTGGGTCAGGATACAGGGGTAGAGCGGTCAGATTCTTTCTCGGAAATAAGCCATTCAACAGATCCCAGGTATTTTCTCCATCCGAAAAAGGACCTGGCGATTGTGGATCCTGAGTTTTTACCGGTTCCATACCACCAGGTCTTTTCTGACCGTTTCGGCTTCCAGGCCAACCTGAGCATCCTTGACCTGTTATTCAATGAAGGGCCCTCGGCCCCAGCCCTCCTGAGGCGGAGCCTCAGAACTTAACACCAATCGTCACCATCAGGTTATTTCCCTTCACCTGGTTGATGGACACCTCATTTGAACCAGGCTGGAAAGCATACATGCCATATACTTCGGTCTTTGAGGAGTGGGCGTAACTGATATCAAAAAACAATCCATCCGTCCTGAATCCCAGTCCACCGGCATAGATCCAGGTATCGGCATTATTCCTGTCATCGGTAAACGGACTCATCAGGTACTGGGTTCCTCCCCTGAGGTACAATGATTTCAAACGGACCTCTGCCCCTGCCTTCAGGTTATGCGCTGGTTTAAAGTCCTGACGGATCCTGTCATTTTCATCAAAGAACTTATAGTCGTAAGCATCCAGTCTCGAAGAGGAGTAATCCACAAATTCATACCCGGCTGAAAAGGTGGCCATCCTGAACAGGATCACCGAAGCATGCGCATTGACACGAAATGGGGTTCTCAGCTTGTAGTCATAGATCCCGTTGGGAGAACCCGCCTGGGCATCATCAATCCCTGATCCGTTATCCCAGTAAGAATTCATATCCGAATATTTCTCATCCGTAAGCATGTAATAGGTGGGCAACTGGAAGGAGGCACCGATCCTGACCAGTTGAATGGGTCTGAGAATCATTCCAAATTTAAAGTTATATCCCCAACCCCTGGTGGTGTTGAACTCCCTGAACCTGAACCTGTCAAAAAACACCACGTGATCATCGAAATCTGTTTCAGTATGGTAGATATCTTCATAAAATCGAACGGAATGTATAGCCGCTGTGGCTCCCAGGTAAAGGAGGTTGCTGAAGTTTAAAGCCCCTGAAATGGAGTATTCACCGATGTATCCCGATTGCTCGGATAGCCTGTTTAGCTCCTGGCCGTAACCATCAATTTGCATATCGTGCCAGTATCCCCCTGCCACTGAGTCAAAGGGCATCAGGTAAGTATCGAAGGCCAGCTGTTCATAGTAGGGACTGAGATTTTCAGGGTCCGCATTGGCATGCCACGTAAAATCATCCAGCAGGGAGCTGTTGTTGTTGATCCCCCTGATGGTGGTTCTGTTGTTGAAATTGACGAGCGTGTTGTAGCCAAGTGAATAGGAAGCTCCCACTATTCCATTGCTCTTATTCTTTGTAGTGGCCATTACCATGCCCAGGCTGCCCACATTAAACCTCAGATGAGAATCATCCACCGATGATCCCATAAAATTGGACCTGGTATTCACCCAGTAGAAAGATGGGGTAAAGGAGAACTCCGAGGAACGGTAGAATGCCAATCCTGCAGGATTCACCAGGGTGGATGAAAAATCTCCACCCAGTGCGCCTATGGCACCTCCCTGGGCTGAATAACGGGCAGTGCCGAATGGATCATATTGAGAATACCTCAGGGCCTGCATTTCATTTTGCCCTTTCACAGTGATGAAGGAACATATGATCAGCAAGGCTATAAATGATATCTTTTTCATAGCAGTATAAATTAAAAAGTAAAAAAACCGGGATCGCTCAGGATCCCGGATGTGAATGACAGTTTAGCGTCTTGGACTGGAAGAAGACCTTGAAGAAGAGCTGCTGGAA
>JAHEEC010000036.1:12665-36930 GCA_024640885.1 Bacteroidota bacterium
GAAGAGCTGCTGGAACTTCTGCTTGAAGAACTCCCGCTGCTGCGGCTCGGTGCGCTGTAAGAGCTGCTGCTGCGGCTCGGTGCGCTGTAGGAACTGCTGCTGCGGCTCGGTGCACTGTAGGAGCTGCTGCTGCGGCTTGAGCTGCTCGGACGGCTGTAGGAACTGCTGCTGCGGCTTGAGCTGGGTGCACTGTATGAACCACTGCTGCGGCTTGAGCTGCTCGGACGGCTGTAGGAACTGCTGCTGCGACTCGGGGTATTGCCCGAGGGAGTGTAGGAACTGCTGCTGCGGGCAGGGGAACTGCTCGGTTGCACATAGCTGCGGTTGGGCGTCGCGGTCCTGTTATAGCTTGGCGTCGAAGTTGTACGCGGCTTGCTGTAACTGGGCGTGTAAGTACTCCTTGCGCTGCTGTTCACACTTCTCTGCTGTACATTGGAAGGTTGAACTGTCCTGGTGGTCCTCACAGCAGTGCTGGTTGAAGTGCGCTGCTGACCGGATACCGTGTTATTTCCAGTATTCTGGGTTACCCTGGTTCTCGCAACGGTTGACCGGGTGTCTCCTGAAGCAGAATTCGTGGTCCTGTTTACAGTGGAGGTGCGTGAAGCATCCCTGCTGGTTGCATCAGTGGACGTCCTGCTTCTGTACCTTGGATCCAGATAGGTGGATCCTTTCGATCCTCCGTAGGAACCGTTAGAAGGGCTTGCGTATCCATAATAATGCCTGTTGTCTAACCTGCCGTATCGGTAACTGCTTCCATAACCCCGGCTTGCATCCCAGTACCCGTTGTTGTACCCGTGCCAGTATGATCCACCGTAATAGGGGTAGTATCCACCGTAGTATCCACCGTAGTATCCACCATAGTATCCACCGTAGTACCCGCCATAACCCCAGGGATCATAATAGCCACCATATCCATAATGGGAAGGATAGTAGGGGTATCCATAGGAAAATCCTAATCCCCAGCCGGGATAGCCCCAGCCAATGTTCATGCCCCAGTGCATCGACCTGCCCGTATAAAAATAGAGGTCTGTGTAGTAAGGATCATAATAATTCCAACCATAATAGTCATCCGAAAAGCGCCTCAGATTGGATGAATAGTAGTAATCATTCGGATCCGAGTAATAGTTGTAATTATTTACGATCACCGGAGCGCTCTCCTGCCCATACTGGCTTGTCTGGAGCGAGTCATACTCCTGGTACTGGTTGGCATAAAGGGCCTCACTTCCATCAGGTTGATAGGATTCGCCAAGCATCTCGGCTTCTCTTTCCATACTGTACCTCTCATAATCACTCAGGTTTTCCTCCCCGTATGCTTGAGGTTGGTTGTAAACTTCCTGGTTCATGGGTTGAACCGCCAACGCTTCCTGCTGGGTTATCGCAGGTTCTACTGGCATTGCCGCAGCCTGCCTTTCAGCACGGTTCGGATTATAATACACATCATCATATTCCGAAGATGCCGCGTATTTGGAAGAACTGCAGGATGCCAGGACGATGGCTATACTTGCGATGGCAATTGGTAAAGTTTTCATGATCTTTCCTCCCGGTATTTTTTGCATCTGTTTGTTTTATCAGTAACTACACAAAGTTCGTGCCAAAACAGAATTCAAATTGTATCCAATGTGTGCAAGATAATAAATATATGGAATCACACGGACCGGGCCTTCAGAAAGAAATCAACCCCTCCTACCAACCCGGAAGAGAACGGTTCATCTGGTGCATTGAATGGTTATAGGCGGGAATTCGGTCGGGGGCATACGTATTTCCCATCCTGGGATTATCGTCCTGGGTGTAGATCCATAATTCATTTTGATCCCATACCAGTACCTCGTCACGGGCATCACCTGTAAGATCCTGGGTCATATAACACATGACCGGGTGCCCGTCGGAGGGGAACCTGACCGCTACCTGTCCTCGCCAGTCAACCATACCACCCATGATTGAATCGGCAGATGTGATCAGAAACTCCTCCCCATCTCCCTTCCAGTTCACGGGTAAACATCTGCTTATCCCGGAGAGAGGTAAGAAACTTCCTATTACATCACCTGAGGAACCCATAATATGCACCAATCCGTCAACTCCCCACTGGTTTGAGGTGGCCACTTCAAGCCCTGGTTGCTCCAGGTCAAGGTCCGCTACGGTCAGATACTGGACGTGACCAAGGATGTTTTGTTTTAGGAGATTTCCATTAAAATCGAAATAGATCAAACCCCAATCCCCGGCTGCATAGACCAGGCACGGATCGCTCCTCTCCCCCCTCTTTAACTCGTGGACCAGCACACCATTGCACGAATCACCAATAAATTTTCCCACATCAAATCTCAGGCTCCCATCCGGATCAAAAACCGAATACCCCATCAACACCTCCTGCTTTCCGTCCCCATTCATGTCATGCACAAATGGTTGGCAGCCAAACCCCATTTCCTGTTCCCACATCAATTCCAAATTCTCATTCAGCGCCAGAATGAAGTGACTCCGGTCCGAGAGGAGCATACAATCTTCCCTTCCGGATCCCTCTAAATCAGCAAAAATAATTGATTCAACAGGCGCTGCTGCGGGGACCTTCACACTGCGCAACAGTTCTCCGTTCCGCCCGTTCAGCACACGGATCCAGCCTTCGCTGACAAATATCACCTCACGGTCCCCATCCCCGTCCAGGTCATGAACCTGAACAGGAAGTTCCCTGCCCTGACCTGGAATTACTGTCCCCGGATCCCCAAAACGCCATAACAACTCTCCTTCCAGGTTCATGGCACTGAGGATGCCCACATCATTCCCTGTAGCTTTCGGCCTGACAAACAATATCTCCTTGTTCCCATCTCCTGTCAGATCACCGAGCCTGATGTTCTGGTTGGTTCCGAACTCATCAGTCTGAAAAGATTTCCATCGAACCATTCCGGGGTAATCACCCAACTGCAGCTCCAGTTTCCTGTCCATCTGCCTCTTCCTTCTTGCAAGTCTTCTTTGCTCCCCCTTGAGGATTTTAACTTCGACGCTGTGAAACCTTGCAGGCAGGTCCGAGATTAATCCGATCCTTCCCGGCTGGCTGGGAAAGTTTTCCTCTGTCATATAAATGGAATCATTCAAAATCGCAGTAATCTTGTTCCGCCTTACTGTGACCATGGCGTGCAATCTTTCTCCGGGGGTCCACACCAGGGGTCGGAAATCCAGGATTTTCTCTATGGATCGAAGGGGGGTGACCGGTTGCATCACATGTTTAAGTATGACTGTATTCCCTTCAATCCCAAAGAACAGGTAATCGGTGGGATTGCGATACCTGAATACAACTCCGCATTTATCAAATTTTGCCAGGGGCGTAAACTCCAGGTTGATGGTATAATCCTGCCATAATGAATCTCCCGCCACAATTAAAGGATGATTCACCATGCTCAGGGGCGCATTATTTTGATTCAGGTTTGTGAAGGTCTGGGCCAGATAATTCTCATCCCCATCACTGCGCACCTCCCAGGCTTTATCAAATCCTTCTACCTGGAGATTCGCAGCCACGGTCCATTTTCCAATGGTACCCCGCTTAGCGTCAAAATAGATGCCAGGGTTGATGGATTGATTGGCGGGAATCTCCCCAACTACCAGTTCCTGGAAACCGTCATTAAAGACAGTTGTTTGAATCACATTTCCGGAACAGGAGTAAATCAGAATAAGGAGGAGAAAAAGCAGGGTCCTTGTAGTAAAAGGGCTTTGAACCATGAGCAAGGGTTAACTTTCGGTAAATATACACTTAAATCATACCCGTTCCCAATTTCACTTCGGTAAAAGAATCTTTAATATATTTACATGTGGAAGGAAAAACTGGAATGCGCTTTAAACCGTTTCTTATACTTTTAATCATATCACAATCGCTGGTTGCGCAAAAACCCGTTATTCTTTCAGACTTTATCCAGGAAGTTGCCATTTCTGATTTGCAACTTCACTACCTGGACGATCCCGGTTGCTCCATTGAAGCTCCCTGGCTCTTCTCGGGGATGATGGATCTCGAGTTCAGACCGGTGGACTTCAGCAATCCCGATCCGGCATTGCTAAATTCCAAACCCGGCAGTTGCATTTGGTTCCGCTTTTACTTTGATAATCGCTCCACCAACCAGTTTTCCTTTCATCTTCAGCGGAACCTGTATTCGGAATTCGATGAATTCAGGCTCTATCAGAAATTTAATAACGAACTGGTGACTGTCCGTAAATCGGGGAACCGGATCCATCCCAGGAGCAAGGATGTGAACATCAGCGGGTCAGATGACCTTCGCATCTTTCTTCCGCCCGGAGAGAACGACACACTCTATCTGAGGGTGACCCTCTCGGATGAGTCGATCCTCTCATCACTCACGTTCACCATTTCAACCCACCAGAGTGTGATATCCAAAGACCGGTCGAAAAGGCTGGTTTTCGGAATTTTTGTAGGGATCATGCTGATCATGATCCTCTACCACATTCCGCTTTTTGTCAAGGGAAGGGAAAATAGCTACCTGTTATACATACTCTACATCCTTGCTTTTCTATTCTTCTTCATCAACAAGGAGGGCTACATTTACGAACTGACGCCCCGGTTCACCTCCGCACCCACGAATATCTTCCTCCTGGAGATTTTCCTGCTGTTTTTCCTTTTATTCGGAAGGGCATACCTGGATACCCGCAATACCCTGCAGTCGTGGGATACCATACTGCTCCTGGCCGTATGGTTTACTGTGGGCGGCCTCTGCCTGAATTTTACCATCATGCTGATCCAGGGGTTCGGCGTTTACATACCCGTATTTATCCAGCTGGGGGGAATGGCCATCATGTTCGTCTCAGCCATCGGTTGCCTCTTTCTGGCCATTGTTCCTGCCATGATCCTGACAAGGGAGAGTTTCCAGCCTGCCAGGTACTTCCTGTTTGCCAACCTGTTCCTGATCCTGGGTGTGGCCATCAACTACGCGCTAAAAGATTACTCACTTGGTAAGCACAGCCTGGAATTTGGAGTTACCCTGCAGATCCTTGCCTTCTCAATCGGTCTGAGTGAACGCATCAACCTGTTAAAAAAGAGCAAAGAAGTAGCGCAACGGAGGATCATTGACCAGCTGAGGGAGAATGCAGCGTTGAAGGACAAGGTCAACCGCGAACTGGAAGACAAGGTCCAGGAGAGGACCTTTGAAATACAGGCACAAAAAGAGCATATCGAAAAGCAGAACAAAGAGATCAAGTACAGTTTTGACTATGCCAAGAAGATCCAGAATACGGTCCTTCCCCGAAATGAGGTGTTTGATAACCTTTTTGGGGAACACTTCATCTTCTTTAAACCAAGGGATATCGTAAGCGGTGACTTTTACTGGATCACTCAGAATGAGCACAGGATCGTTCTCACCGCTGCAGACTGCACCGGGCACGGAGTTCCCGGATCTCTGATGAGTATGCTGGGGATCACCATGCTGCACGAAATTGTCAATGAAAAACATATTACACACACCGAGGAGATCCTGAATCAGCTTCGAATGAGCATTGCACGCACACTCAAGCAGGAAGGAAAGATTGGAGAGCAAAAAGATGGCATCGACATGGCCCTGGTCATCTATGATACCAAAACCCGGCAGCTGGAGTTTTCGGGCGCCAATAATCCCATCTATATCATCAGGAACGGCGAGATGCTCGAGTACAAAGGAAACAACATGCCAGTGGCCTATTACGAGAAAATGTCTGATTTTACAAGGTATACCCTTGATATGAAGCAGGGTGACCGCATTTATATGTTTACGGATGGTTTTCCGGATCAGTTCGGCGGACCGCAGGGTAAGAAATTCAAGTACCGGCCCTTTAAGGACCTGTTACTCGAGATCAGTGAAAGACCCATGGAAGAACAGCACCGGATCCTGAGCCTGATCTTCGAAGAATGGAAGGGGGACCTGAGCCAGATTGACGATGTACTTGTAATTGGTTTAAGGCTGTAGTGCTTCTCCGCTTCGCCTTTTTTTTCTTTCTTTGTAGCTCAATTGAGACACTCATCAGGAAGTGCTCTGTGAAAGGTATCTAATTCAAAGATAATGGCCAAAGTATTAACCAGTAAGGAAGAAAATTATGCCCAGTGGTACAACGACCTGGTCCTGAAATCAGGACTGGCTGAAAACTCAGCTGTCAGGGGATGTATGGTCATAAAGCCCTACGGATACGCCATCTGGGAAAAAATGAAGGACGAACTGGACAGGATGTTTAAAGCCACGGGGCATGAAAACGCCTATTTTCCACTCTTTATCCCCAAATCATTTTTTAGCAGGGAAGCCGATCACGTGGAGGGATTTGCCAAGGAGTGTGCCGTGGTTACCCACTACCGCCTGAAAACCGATGAAGAAAATGGCGGATTGATTGTCGATCCGGAAGCAAAACTTGAGGAGGAATTGATTGTGAGGCCAACCTCCGAAACCATCATCTGGAACACCTATAAGAATTGGGTACAGTCCTACCGCGACCTGCCCATCCTGATCAATCAGTGGGCCAATGTAGTCCGCTGGGAGATGCGCACCAGGCTTTTTCTTCGCACGGCTGAATTCCTGTGGCAGGAAGGCCACACAGCCCATTCAACCAGGGAGGAGGCCGAAGAGGAGGCCATGCGGATGGTAAATGTCTATGCGGATTTCTCAGAAAGGTTTCTGGGGATCCCCGTGCTTATTGGCACAAAAACTGAATCGGAAAAATTTGCAGGAGCCATTGATACACTGACCATTGAAGCGCTGATGCAGGATGGGAAGGCACTGCAGGCCGGCACATCCCATTTCCTCGGACAAAATTTTGCCAGGGCCTTTGATGTACAATTTACAAACAAGGAGGGGAAACTGGATTATGTGTGGGCCACTTCATGGGGAATGACCACAAGGATGATCGGGGCACTGATCATGGCCCATTCCGATAACCATGGTCTTGTGCTTCCTCCCAGGGTTGCTCCCATACAGGTTGTAATTGTCCCCATATACAAAGGGGCCGAGGAGTTCCCTCTGATTTCGGAGGCAGCAAACAGGATAAAGGATCATCTTACTGCGCTGGGGATCTCCGTAAAATTTGATGACAGGGATACCCATAAGCCGGGTTGGAAATTCGCTGAATATGAATTGAAGGGCGTCCCGGTAAGACTTGCAATTGGTCCCCGTGATATTGAAAATGGAACCGTTGAACTGGCAAGAAGGGATACCCAGGAGAAGAGGGTGCTTCCCCAGGAGGGCATAGAAGGGTATATCAGGGAATTACTGGATGAGATACAGGAAAGCATCTATCAGAAAGCCCTCCAGTTCAGAGCGGGGAATACCCACCGGGTGGATACTTGGGAGGAGTTGGTCGATGTCCTCGATCACAAGGGAGGATTTGCACTTGCACACTGGGATGGTACGAAAGAATCTGAAGACCGCATTAAAGAGACCAAGGCCACCATCAGGTGTTTGCTGATTGACGGGGAAGAGGAAGAGGGAAAGTGCATCGTGAGCGGGAAACCTTCACACCGCAGGGTAGTCATTGCCAGAGCCTATTAGACTGCTTTATCCTTAAACCATAAACAAATGAAAAAGAGCCGCTTAACCACTTTAATCCTGACTGGACTGATCCTCTTGAGCCAGGGATGCACCCAGAAAGAAGTCATTTACGACCTGTTTGCAGGCACCCTGCCTGTCCTGGAAGTTCCCGATGGGGATGAGATCCGGTATACCTCACCCAGGTCACTGTTTATAAGGATAATGGATGATACAGCCGAGGTGGATGGAGAGATGTATTCCATAAAACGAACCTCGGGAGATGAGTTGCAGGTTCAATTCCAAACAAGCATACCCCTGGGGAATGATGTGACCGTTACCGGGATGACCTATTTAAAGTCTGGATCAACCCTCACACTTGAAATTGAGAACCTCGGGGAAAAAGTGACCCTGGAGCAATTCGACCAAATGATCAGCAGAAAAGTCAAAGAATATGCACAGGTGAACCTCACCGCCGATATCTCCGGGCTTTCCGACAACCAGAAAGAGATGCTGAAACTTTTGTTCAGGGTGGCGGATATTATGGAAGAAATTTACTGGGCCCAGGTATTCCCTGATAAAGAGGCCGCAATGAGCAGCATGGTCAATGAAGATGTAATCAAGTTTTTCAAGATCAACTACGGACCCTGGGAACGCCTGAACGGGAATCTCCCCTATCTATCGGATTACGGCCCAAAACCAGCGGGATCCGGGTTTTACCCGTCCGATATGACCAGGGATGAATTTGAACTGCTTGAAGACCCCGCAAAAACAAGCCTCTATACACTGATTGCCAGGAACCAGGCCGGAAACCTGGAGGTCATCCCGTACCACGTGGCCTATGCAACACTGGTTAAAGAGGCTGCGGAACTTTTAAAGCAGGCAGCTTCACTCGCCGATGATAATGGTTTCAGAAAATACCTTCAGTTAAGGGCAGACGCGTTGCTTACAGATGATTACCTCGCTTCCGACATGGCATGGATGAGCATGAAGAAGAATGATATCGATTTTGTGGTGGGACCCATTGAAAATTATGAGGATGCGCTGTATAACTATAAGGCTGCCCATGAATCGTTCATCCTGATCAAGGATAAAGAGTGGAGCAAAAAGCTGGATTACATCATCAGCATCTTACCCGAAATGCAGCGGAGCCTGCCGGTTCCGGAGGCCTATAAAATGGAGAAACCGGGAAGTGGATCGGACCTGGGAGCCTACGATGTGGTTTACTACAAAGGAGATTGCAACGCGGGGAGCAAAACCATAGCCATTAACCTGCCCAACGACGAGAGGGTGCAGGCTACCAAAGGTTCCCGCAAACTTCAGCTTAAAAATGCAATCAGGTACAAATTTGAAGAGATCCTGTTGCCAATCAGCAATGTATTGATTGATGAGGAACAGAGGGAGCATGTGACCTTTGATGCATTCTTTGAGAACATCATGTATCACGAAGTGGCACACGGCCTTGGAATCAACCAGACCATAGACGGACAGGGGAGCGTCCGCACTGCCCTGAAAGAACAGTACAGTGCCCTGGAAGAAGGAAAGGCCGATATCCTCGCCCTCTACCTGATTACCCGGATGTATGAAAATGGCACCCTTGGAGAGAGGGACCTCATGGACAATTATGTGACATTCATGGCCAGCATATTCAGGAGCATAAGGTTCGGAGCGGCAAGTTCCCATGGAAAAGCCAACATGATCAGGTTCTATTATTTCCAGGAAATGGGTGCGTTTACCAAAGATACCGGGAAAGGGACATACAGCATCAATTTTGAAAAAATGAAGCAGGCGATGAATGAACTTGCCAACCTGATCCTCACCATCCAGGGAGACGGGAATTACAACCTCGCCCGGGACCTGGTGGGGGAAAAGGGATTTATCCGGGCAGAGCTGCAGGCTGACCTCAACAAACTCAGGGAGCTGAATATTCCGGTTGACATCGTATTTAACCAGGGTCCTGAACTTCTCGGGCTCTGATTTGTTAGATGTTCATTAATAACCCCTAAATAGTCAAATAATGGCAGTATTAGTTGGAAAAAAAGCACCATCCTTCACAGCACCGGCTGTGGTGAATGGTAGCGAGTTTATTGAGAATTTTTCGCTTGAACAATTCATTGGCAAGAAATATGTTTTCTTCTTTTTCTATCCTGCAGACTTCACTTTTGTCTGCCCCACCGAGATCATTGCGTTTCAGGACATGATCGGGGAATTTGAGAAAAGAAATGTGGCTGTGGTTGGTTGTTCTGTGGATTCAAAGCATTCACACTGGAAGTGGCTCCAGACCGAGCTAAAGGATGGAGGGATCAAAGGGGTCAAATACCCCCTGGTTGCAGACAGCTCCATGACCATTGCTGAGAACTTTGATGTGCTGGCAGGCACATGGGATTATACCGAGGAGGGAGAAGCCACTTTTATAGGTGTGCCCGAAGCCTATCGAGGTTCGTTCCTGATAGACCGTGACGGTGTGGTGCGCCACCAGATCGTGAATGACATGCCGCTGGGACGCAGTGTGGAAGAGGCTTTGAGGCTGATTGATGCACTTCAGTACAGTGAAGAGCACGGAGAGGTTTGTCCCGCGAACTGGCACAAAGGGGACCGGGCGCTGAAGGAGAATGCCAATTCGATTGCCGCTTACCTGGGTGACAGGTAGTCCAGAGTGCACATCGCTTTCAACTTTTAGACTTTCTAATGAAAAAAGGGCTCCCCAGAGCCCTTTTTTTGTATCTTCCTTCCATGCTGGATCGGTTTAAGAGTTATATCGGAGCACAACAGTTATGCAGGTTTGGCGACCGGATCCTTTTGGCGGTCAGCGGCGGGATCGATTCGGTTGTGATGTCCCATCTTTTCAGGGAAGCGGATTTTTCATGTGCCATAGCCCATTGTAATTTTCAATTGAGGGGAGAGGATTCGGATGCCGATGAACGCTTTACCCGGTCCCTTGCGGAATTCCTTGAAATCCAGGTATTTGTAAAACATTTTAACGTGGGAGACAGGGTCCGGGAGAAGGGTATCTCTGTACAGATGGCCGCAAGGGAACTCAGGTACGCCTGGTTTGAAGAACTCCTGGATGAACAATCTTTTGATATGGTTGCCACCGCACACAACAAAAATGATGCTGTGGAGACATTCTTCCTGAACCTTTCCAGGGGAACGGGAATCAGGGGCCTGGCAGGCATTCCTGCAATCAGCGGCAGGACAATCAGACCCCTGCTGTTTGCTTCGAGAAAAGAGATTGTCGCATATGCCAGCCTTCATCAACTTGAGCACCGGCTCGATTCAAGCAATCTGGAAACAAAATACCGCAGGAACAAGATCCGCCACGATGTGATCCCGGTCATGGAGCAGATCAACCCCGGCTTCATCGAGACCATGTCCCTGAACATCACAAACATCAATGAGGTACTGGGTATCTACCGGAATGCCGTGGAGAAGGTGAGGGCTGATTTATTTGGGAGTTCCCCGGGCCGGATTGGGATAGATCTTACAAAACTCTCGTCGCTCTCCCCGCGGAGAACCTGGCTGTACGAACTGTTTTCACCCTTCGGATTTACCCGGTCCCAATGTGAGGGGATCGAACAGATCATGCATTCAAAACCGGGTAAGCGCTCCATTTCCACCACCCATGAGCTCTATAAAGACCGTGACAGGTTAATCCTGGTTGAGCTGACCGGTGAAACCTTCGAACGATATTACCTGGACAGCCCGGAAAAGAGCTCTTCACTTCCGTTCCCCATGGATGTGGAAGTGATCGACCGCAGCGACCTGGAAGAGATCCCCCCGGATCGCCTGGTGGCCTGCGTGGACCTTAAGGCGATCCAGTTCCCGCTTACCATCCGGCACTGGACCCACGGCGATTATTTTTATCCCCTTGGTATGAACCAGATGAAAAAACTGAGTGATTTCTTTGTGGACAATAAGATTCCGGTTCCAGAAAAAGAGAGTACGTGGATCCTTGCCTCAGGAAAGAATATTGTATGGATCATGGGACACCGAATCGATCACAGGTTTCGGATCACCGAGAATACCAGGCAGGTGCTCCTCCTAAGCCTTCAACCCGATGTTGTCCCTTAACATCTGGAAAAACGCTTTTAAGCCACTCTTATCCCTTGACCGGATCATCTTAATAAGTGATTCCATCTGTTCGCTGATCCGTTCCACCTGACCGAGGCTGTAGGGACTGAGGAGAATTTCCGATAAAAGATAATCATCCTCTGAGAGAAGTCCTTCAGCAATGCTGTAATGCTTCTTGAAGGTGGTACCCGGGGCCTCCTGTTGTTTCATACAGGCGGCAAAAACCATTGTGGAAGAAAAAGGGATGGATAGCGAATAGGCGATGGTTTCATCGTGTACCTGGAATGAGTAATCATGGATCTTTATCTTCAATCTGCTGTAGAATTCCCTGAAAAACTCTTTCCCCTCCTCATCAGATTCAGCGATGATGATGGCATTCTCATTGCTCAGATCCTTCACATTCCCAAAAGTGGGGCCGAACATAGGGTGTGTGGATACAAACCTTCTGCCCAGCTTCTGGTAGTATTCGGCCAGCCCGCTTTTCACAGAAGTTATATCTGCAATAATACACTTCTCCGGCAGGTAAGAGATGATTTCGTCAAACACCGAAATGGTCTTGTCCAGGCTCACCGCATTGATCAGGATATCCGGTGAGAAATCCATGATCTCCTCATAGTATAGAAATTTCCTGGAGTTAAAGAAGTACTTCAACTTGTTGCGGTCCACATCATATACACCTACTTCATAATCAAGGCAGAGTGATTCTACCAGCCATGAGCCCATATTCCCGGCTCCAATAATTGCAATACGCATGTTTATTTAATCTCTTTTGGTTTCAAATATCCGTTTCACTTGTTGCTCCAGGAGCATGAAATCAGCCATCACGATGGCAGCTGCCGCCTCCACAACCACAGGCACGCGAAGTGCAATGCAGGTATCGTGCCGCCCCTCAATGGAGAGCTCTTCCAGGTTCCCTGTTTTTATGTTCAGGGTTCGCTGCACCTGGTGGGTACTGGAGGTTGGTTTTACCGCCACCCTGAAGATAATCTCATTCCCGTTGGTGATCCCCCCGTTTATGCCACCCGCATAATTGGTTTCAGTGGTCCCATCCATGGTTAGAATGTTATCATTATGGACACTCCCCTTCATTCGTGCGGCCTGAAAGCCAGATCCGAATTCAATGCCCTTGATGGCCGGAATGGAAAATATCATGTGGCTGATCACTGCCTCTATGGAATCAAAAAATGGTTCCCCAAGCGCCACAGGCACCTTCGAGATCCTGCATTCCACGATCCCTCCAATGGAATCCTGCTCCTCTATGGCCCTGTCTATGGAAGCCTGAATATCCGTACTCCCTCCCACTTCAAGGATTTTCCCCGTCACTTCCACAGGATCAATGATCTTTTTTGCGATCACCCCGGCAGCTACGAGTCCAAGGGTCAATCTTCCCGAAAAATGCCCCCCTCCCCTGTAATCCTGGTATCCCCCGAATTTCCGATGCGCCGTGAAATCGGCATGGCCAGGCCTGGGGACATCCTGCAGCCGGGTGTAGTCACGGGACCGTGTATTCGCATTTTCAAACATGATCATGATGGGGGCACCCGTAGTCCGTTCATTGAAGACCCCGCTCATGATCCGCGGAATGTCCGGTTCCCTCCTGGGGGTAGTTCCCTTAGCCCCGCTCTTCCTCCTGGAGAAATCGGTGTTGAAATCAGCATGTTTCAACGGGATCCCGGCTGGACTTCCGTCAATGACCACCCCGACGGATTCCCCGTGAGATTCCCCGAATATACTGATCCTGAAAAGTTTGCCAAATGAGTTCATAGTTCATCTATCGCTTTAAATATTTCTTTCAACTGCTCCGATGTGAACTGACCCGGAGCTGTTTCATCCCCGCCCCCGGTGGAAGCAAAGGTAAATTCGGCACCAAGGTATGGGGCCAGGACTCTTGTGATCCGGCCCATGGAACCCATTCCGATCACCACCTTTTTACCGGGTAGATCGTACAGGGATATGAGGTTAAGCGTATCCTCCAGGGAATTGACCCTGGTGGCAATCTTTACAACCGACCCGCCCCTGTTCACGCAACTTTTAAAAATGTCAACCAATGCTTCCCGAACCGGGGTAACCTCAAAATTATGATAGGAAACGATCAGCTCTGTCTGGCATTGATGGGCATGATCCCTCAATGCTTTCATGGTTCCTTCAGGGGATTCAATTTCTATGTCAATGAAGGAAGCGCCAAGCTCCATGCTGGTTTTCAACAGGTTCACCCGCTCCTCTTCGGTCACACCCCCGGGCCGGCACGTGGCAATGGTCCTTACATCTCCATCAAGCTTTGCATAGATCTCCCGGGGATCATCCCGGATCAGATCCAGCCTGAGTTCGATCATTCGCGCTCCTGAACGAAGCACATCGCTGATCTGGGCCATATGGGAAATGCTAACACAAATCATGGAGGATCTGCTTAATTTCGGCGAGTGGGATAGGTTTCACGATGGCCTTTCCAAGACCGTCGACCAATACAAATTGAATGGTTTCCCCCGCTTTTTTCTTGTCTTTTCGAATATTATCGAAAATTCTTTCAGGATCCAGCGAGATCTCCACCGGCAACCCTGCCGATTTTAAAAGTCCGGTGAGGAGATCCACACCGCTACCGGGTAAAAGTCCGAGGGAATTTGAGATTCTTGCAGCCATGACCATCCCGATGGAGATCGCCTCTCCATGCAACACTTTTTGATCACGTTCGATGGCATGGCCAATGGTATGCCCGAAATTCAGGATCCTTCGAAGCCCGGACTCCTTCTCATCTTCCTGTACAACCTCCACCTTGATTGCTGCACAGGTGGCCACAACCTCCCTTAATATTTCCCCATCCAGGTTTAAAAGCCCTGTCATGTGGCGTTGCAGGTAATCCAGGAAATTCACATCCCGGATTGCCCCGTATTTGATCACTTCGGCGATTCCGGATATGTATTCCCTGCGCTCCAGGGTTGCAAGGAGGGAGAGGTCGCACCAGACAAAGGAGGGTTGGCGAATGGTTCCTATCATGTTCTTATAACCATCCAGGTTCACCCCGTTCTTACCGCCTATGCTTGCATCCACCTGTCCAAGGAGGGTGGAACTGATGAATCCGAAACGGATTTCCCTGAGGAAAGTGGAGGCTACGAATCCGGCCACATCGGTGGCAAGCCCGCCCCCGATGCCCACAAGGAGCGATGTCCTGTCAACCTCCAGCCTGACAAGCTCCCTGTAAATATTTTCAACCGTTTGCAGTGTTTTATGAGGTTCCCCTGAGGGTACCGCGATGCAGGGGTACTGACTGAACAAATGGTTATAATGGCCAAGTACATTCTCATCCACCAGCAGAACAGGTAACGGATCCAGCCTTCCCAGTCCGGAGGAGAGGAACTCACCCACCTCTATATCGGTAGTGCCGGCAGGGGTCGTCAATTTGATCTGGTGCATTGAATCTAGTCTTCGTTCATTATACTGGTCTGGTGGTTAATGGACTCCTGGTGAATTGATCTGAACAATTTAATAATAAATTCTTCGCTGAGCCCCTTCATGGAACCCAGTCTCAGCCGGTTTTTCAGCATGTCATCCCAGCGCTTGGTCTGCAGGATGGTGATGTTATTCTCCTTCTTATATCCCCCGATCTTTTCTGACACCTGCATCCTTTCCTCCAAAAGATTGATGATCCGGTCATCCAGCTTATCGATCTGGTCCCTCAATCCGGCAAGGGTCAGCATGAGCTCTTCCTTTATGTCAGGATCCCTGAGTACCAGGCGGTCCAGGATATGTTTGAGTCCTTCCGGGGTAACCTGTTGATTTGCATCGCTCAGTGCCTTATCCGGATTGCAATGCGTCTCGATGATCAATCCATCAAAGTTCAGGTCCATGGCCTTCTGGGAGATATCAAACAGAAATTCCCTGTTGCCGCAGATGTGGCTCGGATCGGTAATGATCGGCATGTTCGGGATGCGCCTCCTGAGCTCAATGGGAACCTGCCAGTGGGGTACATTCCGGTAAAGGGTTTTATCGTAGCTTGAAAAGCCACGGTGTATGGCTGCCATTCTTTTGATCCCTGCATTATTGATGCGTTCAATGGCCCCGATCCACAGATCCACATCGGGGTTCACCGGATTTTTGACCATGACCGGAATATTGACCCCTCGCAGGCTGTCAGCGATATCCTGCACTGCAAAGGGATTGGCAGAGGTACGTGCCCCGATCCAGATAATATCGACCCCGTATTTCAGTGCTTCATAGACGTGCTTCACATTGGCCACTTCCGTGGAAACCAGCATACCGGTCTCCTTCTTTACACGCTGCAACCACTTAAGTCCTTCCGACCCTACCCCTTCAAAGGCATTGGGCCTGGTACGGGGTTTCCATATCCCTGCACGAAAAATCCGGATTCCCATCTCCGCAAGGGGAATGGCCGTATTCATTACCTGCTCCTCAGTTTCTGCACTGCAGGGTCCTGCCATAAAGATAGGCTTGCTGAACAGATCGCCTTCAAACGATAACGGTTCCAACTCTACATCAACTACCATAGCATTTAGTTATTCGATTACTGATTGACCTTTTTTGTATTCACCCAGGATGCCCAGAGACGGCGTAAAGGGCTTGATGGCTTCCAGGGATTTTTTGTACATCTCATAATTGTTGATCTCCACATCCACATAAAACATGTATTCCCAATCTTTTCCGGGTATAGGCATGGATTGGATCTTGGCAAGGTTTATTTCATAATAGGAAAGTATCGACAGGATTTTTGAAAGGGAACCAAACTTATGGGCCACCGTAAAATGAATGGAGGCCTTATTGACCTTCTCCGGCGGAATGATGATCCCGTTTTCAGAGAGGATCAAAAACCTGGTATAGTTCATTTTATTGGTCTCGATGCTCCTGGCCAGGATATTCAACCCGTACTTCTCAGCAGCAAGTTTGCTTGAAATGGCACCTGTATCGCGCAGACCCTTCACAGAGATCTCCTCTGCGCTCAATGCCGTATCAATGCTCTCTATCAATCGAATATGGGGATAATCATCAAAAAAATCCTGGCATTGAAGGATGGCCATAGGATGGGAGAACACCTCGCGGATCCCGGAGATTTCCACTCCCGGCATGGCCACAAGGTTCTGCTTGATCCTCAGGTAGATTTCCCCTGTAATGTGCATACTGGAATTGATGATCAGGTTATAATTAGGGATGATGCTGCCGGCCAGGGAGTTTTCAATGGCCATAATGCCAAAATCAGACTTGCGATCCTTGAGGGTGGTGACCATTTCCCTGAAAGTCTTCCTGGGTAAGATCTCGATCTCTTCGTTTTTGAAGTAATGGTGTGCAGCGATCTCATGAAATGCTCCGAAACCTCCCTGTATTGCTATCGTCTTTGTCATAGCCATAAAACAAAAAACCCGACTGAAAGCCGGGTACCATAATTATAATGTAAGCCCGACCAGCTATCTACCAGAAAAAAAATAAAAGTAATATGCCAAGCTTTTCAATACCATCTCTTGAAATTGCGGATGTAAACGTACACAATTATTAGCAGAAAACCAAGAATCATAACAGTTTGCAGTTTGGATTTCTATAAACATTTTAATTTGTCAATTTTCAGGGTTGAAGTTAAATGTGCAAATTTGAGGGCAACAATCACATTCCATGAACAAGAAGGAGCGATTTGAAAAGATCATTGAATATTTTTCCCATGCCATGCCGGAGGCAGAAACCGAGCTGGATTATACGGATCCGTATGAACTTCTGGTAGCGGTGATCCTGTCGGCCCAGTGTACCGATAAACGGGTCAACCTGATCACCCCTGACTTCTTCCGGCAATTTCGGGATGTGAATTCCCTGGCAAAGGCTGAACAGGAGGAGGTGTTTGCACTGATCCGGAGCTGTTCCTACCCGAACAATAAGGCGAAACATCTTCTGGGAATGGCCCGAATGCTGGTTGCGGATTTCAATGGAAAGGTACCCGATAACATGGAGGATCTTCAGAAGTTACCCGGGGTTGGAAGGAAAACAGCCAATGTGATCCTCTCGGTGGCTTACCGTCAACCCGCCATGGCTGTGGACACCCACGTGTTCAGGGTAGCTGCCCGGATTGGTCTCTCATCCAATGCAAAGAATCCATATGAGACTGAAATTCAGCTTGTAAAGTATATCCCCAAAGAAAAAATTCCCCTGGCGCACCACTGGCTTATCCTGCACGGCCGCTATGTGTGCCAGGCCAGGAATCCCGGATGTGACCGTTGTGAGATCACCCATCTCTGCAGGTACTATGAAAAAAAAGGGAAACCAAAATAACTCATTTTACGTACATTTGACCAAACCGAAACACTGGTAATGCGCAGTATTACTACAAAACTCTTATTATTCCTCATTTTGCTCACTGGATTATCAGCCTCATCTCCTTCCTTTGATTTCCGCACCGGCAGGCATAATAACGTCTGCAAGGACCTGAAGAATGATGTGCTGCTCTATTTTGTATTTGTGGATACGAGAACCACCTCACCCTGGACCGAGTTTGATATCCTGAGTACCATCGATTCCATTCAGGTGGCAGCCAGATGGCTTGAAACACAGGCTACCGGGCATGGCGTGACCCTCAGGGTCAAAACCGACTATTACATCGGTGATGAATTTGCCACCATCCAGCGAAACCTGCCAGGAAACAGCATAAGGGAGACAATTGAGCAGCAAAACCTGGCCAAAGGCATGGAATCCCTGAACCGGTGGGGGGATTATATTTCCAAGATCATAGGGGAGTCCCTGTACATCAAAGAGAAAGACGGGATCCCCACACAGAAGAAACCGAGCAATAAGGAGAGGCTCATCGCATTCCTGAGAGATGAATACCAGGTGGAGAGTGTGGCCCTGCTCCTGCTGGTGAATAATTATTACAGGTCAGATATATCCCTGGCGATTAATACGCTCCAGAATGAGGATGTTGAGTTTTCAGTGGTCAGCTACAAATACCCTTCTGAGATCGCCCACAGTGTCCTTCACCTTTACGGGGCTGCAGATCTTGGCGAGAGCCCTTTTCGGAAAAGCCCAAGAAAGCTCAGGATTGCAAACCAGGCTTTTCCGGATGATATTATGACTGAAGTCTATGCCAAATCTTTATCCGGGCTGGAAATCGGAGAGTTTACAAAGTATATGATCGGCTGGAGTGAGGAACTTGATCCTGAATTTGAGCAATTGCTCTTTGAAAGGGCATCTATTTTTAGATAAATATTTGAATGTCAATAATTTATAGCCTATGCGGGGTTGCTGTCAGCTTTTTGTAATTCAAAAAAAAATATTATTTTTACTAGATTAGAATGCTTCAGACTGAGAAAACGATCCTGAAATACTTGCACAGATTTTGCGAAGTGATCCAATTAACCCAGTGAACTAAATAATTAACCCATGAACCGAAACATTATATTATCCGGTAGAGCCTTCCTGCTTCTCTCTCTTTTTCTCGGATTCATTCTGACTGGATGCAACCGTGGAACCAATAGTGAAAATAAGGGTTCCGGTGAATTTGAATCCGCAGGGACCCTTGACCCGGAAACCCAGGAACAGTTGAATACTGCCAAGAGGATTTTTTACTCCCTGCCATCCCCTCTTGAAACAGCCATGCTCATTAAAAATGCCGGGGCACAATATGATGAATCGCTCATGAATCCTACAATAAATACCTCAAAGTATATTACCTCCAGAAGCAGGGCGCTTAACCTGGGTATCTACTCCACGGACCTGAGCTACGCGAGCCTTTTCGATCAGACGCAGGCCACACTGGATTATATTGATGCGGCCAAGGAGATGGCCGACGGGTTGAATATCCTGGATGCCATTGATGAAGCCACCATCCAGCGCCTTGAGGAGAACATCAACAACAGGGATGTGATCATCGATATCATTTCCGAAACCTTAATGAATTCAAGTTCCTTCCTGAAGGAAAACGGACTCGAGGCAACCGCCTCGGTGGTCCTGGTTGGGGGCTGGGTCGAAGGACTCTATATTGCCACAAGCCTGGTGAATAAGAATGATCTGGAAAGTAAACTGGTGGAGAGGATCGTGGATCAGAAGCTCTCCCTGGATATAATGGTCAGCTTGCTTGAACAATCCTCCGATGATGAAGATGCAATGGTCATCCTTGAAGATGTGAAAGCCCTTAAGACCATTTTTGATAAGATCACCATCGAACAGGGTGAAGTAACTGCGGTTGAAGATCCTGAAACCAATGTGACCACACTGAAGTCAGAGTCTTCCATCGGAATCAATCAGCGAGTATTCAATGAATTGAAATCCAAAGTTTTAGAAATTAGAAACAGCTATATATCCTAATACAATATACCATGACTAAGAAAGGCATACTGCTATTATCCCTGGTTGCTTGCATGATGATCCTGCCCATGGCGCTTCACGCCCAGTGCAAACAATTCGCCAAGAATACGTGTAAAGCGGGACTGAATCCTTACCAGCATGATGGAAACTACCATGCCGCACTATTGATCGAAGGTGAGGAAGCGGAATTATATAAGACCTTCTATTCCGACAGAAACTACAGGATCGGAGTTTGCGGAGCCGGTAACCTGCAGCCTATCGAGTTCAAGGTTGTGGATACCAGGAATGGTAAGGTTCTTTACGATAATAGCGTGAAGGATTTCGAATGGAAATGGGACTTCAAACTGGAATCGAGTCAACAATTGAAAATCATGGTGAAGGTCCCCATCCCCGATGCAAATGTGGATGAGCCGGAAGAAGGTTGTGTGGCCATTATGTTTGGATCCCTGGACGATTAGTCGAAAAAACATGATAGATTAAAGAGGTTGCCTCACTGAACGGGGCAACCTTTTTTTTTTGCGGGTATCCATCAGATCCATTTCAACCGCCCTCTAATTTGGGAATCAGGTAATGGCCGGTATGGGAAATATCCGGGGGAATATTTTCCGGGACTCCCTCAAAGACCAGCCTGCCACCCCTCTCTCCTCCCTCTGGTCCAAGGTCGATAATCCAGTCTGCATATTTAATCACTTCAAGGTTATGTTCGATCACCAGCACCGTGTGCCCTTTCTTAAGAAGCGATTCCAGGGAGGCGAGAAGCAGGGAAATATCATGCATATGCAGCCCGGTGGTGGGTTCATCAAAAATGAACATGATCCGCTCCTCTTCCGACTCTTTGCTCAGGAAATAGGCCAGTTTGATCCGCTGGCTCTCACCACCGCTGAGCGTACTGGATGATTGTCCGAGCTTTGCATATCCGAGTCCCACCTGTTGCAGAGGCATCAGTTTCTTGACGATCTTTTTCTCTGTGGATCTTTTGGATTCACTAAAGAAATCGATGGCTTCATCAATGGTCAGTTCAAGGACATCATATATGCTCTTTTCATTGTACATGACCTGCAGGATCTCATCTTTGTATCGTTTACCCTGGCAACTGTCGCAAATGAGTTTCACATCTGCCATGAATTGCATTTCCACCTTGATCTCCCCTTCTCCCTGACACTCATCGCACCTCCCTCCGTCTATGTTGAAGGAGAAATGAGAAGCCTTGTACCCATTGATGGTTGAGGCCTGCTGTGAAGCAAACAATTTTCGGATCTCATCGAAAGCCTTCAGGTAGGTAACCGGATTGGAACGGGAAGATTTCCCGATGGGATTCTGATCCACGAATTCCACCCGGTCCACCAGGTGGAGATCCCCGCCCAGCAAGTCATGTTTACCTGGTTTCTCACCGGTACCGTGCAACCGTTTATTAAGTGCAGGATAGAGTATGGAGCGTACCAGGCTGGATTTGCCCGACCCGCTGACACCCGTTACAACGGTCAGCACATTTAAAGGAAACTTTACGTCGATCCCGGCAAGGTTGTTTTCCCTGGCCCCTTTCAGATCGATGTAATTGTTCCACTTGCGCCTCGAAGCGGGAACCGCGATGCGTTCCAAACCATTCAGGTATCTTGCGGTCAGGCTTCTCCCCTCTTTCAGGAGTTCGCTGTGCCCACCCTGGAAAACCACCTCACCACCATGCCTCCCTGCCATGGGCCCCATGTCAATCAAATGGTCAGCCGAACGGATAATCTCTTCGTCATGCTCCACGATCACCACAGTATTTCCGAGATCCTGAAGCTCCCTGAGCACCCCGATCAGCTGATCAGTGTCCCTCGAATGCAGACCTATGCTTGGTTCGTCAAGGATATAAAGGGATCCCACCAGGCTGCTCCCCAACGAGGTGGCAAGGTTGATCCGCTGGCTCTCTCCCCCGGAGAGCGTCGATGAGAGCCGGTTAAGGGTCAGGTAACCCAGGCCCACGTTGTTCATAAAATGCAACCTGCTCTGGATCTCCTTTAACAAACGGTCTGATATTTCCGATTCCTTTTTGCTGAGTTTCAGGCTCCCAAAGTATTTTTCCAGGTCCGAAACGGGGACCTTCACCAGCTCACTGATGGTTTTACCGCCCACTTTCACATACCCTGCCTCTTTTCTCAGGCGACTCCCGTCACACTCATGGCAAACTGTTTTTCCCCGGTAGCGCGACAGCATCACACGGTACTGGATCTTATATTTCTTCTCTTCCAGGTAGTCAAAAAAGCGGTTCAGTCCTTTGAAATGCCTGTTTCCTTTCCATATGAGTTCACGTTGTTCTTCATTTAGCTGGTAAAACGGGGTATGGATGGGGAAATCGAAAAGTTCCGCCTTCATGACCAGGCGATCCTTCCATTTTTTCATCTTCTCCCCTTTCCAGCAGACTATGGCATCATCGTACACCGAAAGGCGCTTGTCCGGAATGACCAGGTCCTCATCAATTCCCATTACCTTTCCATAACCTTCGCAAACCGGACAGGCCCCAAGGGGATTGTTAAAGCTGAAAAGGTGCTCCGAAGGCTCCTCGAACTCCATCCCGTCGGATTCAAACCGGGTGGAGAACTCCTCTCCCAGGCCTGACTGAGGATCCCAGACCCGGCAATGCCCATGACCCATTTGAAGGGCGGTCTGGACCGAATCCCCGAACCTGCTCATGGATTCTTCATCCTTATTGACCACGATCCTGTCAACCACCAGGTGAAGGATGAACTGTTCGGGGCCGGGTTCACCATCCTTCAGCTCCTCCAGCGAAATGATCCTTTTATTCACGACAGCCCGGGTCATGCCCTGTTGAATATAGATGTCCAGCTGGTAGTTCAAATCCTTCTGGGTATTCAGGCACACAGTGGAAAGGATTACAAATTTCTTCCCCTCCTCCTGCATTATGATATAGTCCACCACATCGGTCACTGTGTGCTTCTTCACCAGCTTCCCCGAAACCGGGGAGTAAGTTTTGCCTATCCGGGCAAACAGGAGTTTGATATAATCATAGATTTCAGTGGATGTTCCCACCGTGGACCTTGGATTGCGGCTGTTTACACGTTGTTCCAGGGCCACCGCCGGAGGGATCCCGTGGATGAAATCCACATCGGGTTTGTTGATCCTACCCAGGAATTGCCTGGCATAGGCAGAGAGACTCTCCACGTAACGCCTCTGCCCCTCGGCATAGAGTGTGTCGAAAGCCAGGGATGATTTCCCTGAACCGGAGAGGCCCGTGATCACCACCATTTTATCCCGGGGTATCCTAAGCTCTACATTCTTAAGGTTATGGACCCTGGCACCTTTTATATGAATCTCCTGTTCGATGATCGCTGGAATTATTGTTGCGCAAAAATACTATATTTTGTTATAACAATTATTTTTGCTTAATTGCACAGGTTATAAACCCGTCTTAAAAACATTCTGCCTATCGGAACACCTCTACGCTTAACCAAAAGGAGAGCAAGCCTTGAAAGAGAGTTTATTGAACGACCAGGATTTGGTTCAAGCATATATCAAAGGTGATCAGTCAGCCATCGAGACCTTAATCAACCGGCACCGCAGCAAGGTGTATACCTATATTTTGCTTACCATCAAGAATCAGCCACTGGCTGAGGATTTATTTCAGGAAACATTTATTAAAGTGATCCAGTCCCTCCGGGGAGGGAAATACCGGGATAACGGCAGGTTCCTATCCTGGGTGATCCGCATTGCCCACAACCTGGTCATTGATCACTTCAGGAAAGAGAAACAGATGAATTCCGTCTCCAATGACGATTCAGATGTGGATCTGTTCAACAGCAAAAAACTGAGTGAAGAGAACATCGAGGAGCTGATCATCCACAGCCAGATCAAATCAGAGATCAGGGCCCTGATCAATGAACTCCCGGACGATCAGCGGGAGGTGGTGCTGCTGCGTCATTACGGGGGGCTGAGCTTTAAGGAGATCGCCGATCAGACCGATGTGAGCATCAATACGGCGCTGGGCCGGATGCGTTACGCCTTGATCAATCTTCGGAAGCTGATCGCAGAAAAGGACCTCTCGCTTACAGTTTATTAAGAAACTTTTCCCTTTTTACAATATTCCAGTTTGTTGGGCGTTCTAAAATTGAAAACCTAATTAAAACTGCCTATGGTAAAAGTTTCTACCCTATTTGTGCGGGTGGATGAATTTGAGAGAAAAGACCATTCAAACCATCTCCCGGACTTACTGGATCAAGAATTAGAGGATTACTTTTTAGAACAACTTCTGAAACCGCTGGTATACGATCCAGGAGAAGAACTGGTACTTAGAGTTCTGCAAAAAATCTGAGTTTTTGACCGCCCACGAAGGGCGGTCTTTTTTTTGCCACCACATTTTTTCGGGCTACGCAATCACAGCTTAAATTCTTCGCTGCGCGAATCATTGTATGCCTGCTCCCCGTGCACCCCTCGAT
>JAHEEC010000233.1 GCA_024640885.1 Bacteroidota bacterium
ATCGAGGTTTCAAACGGTGCGCTTATGGGTTTGTCCTCTTCGGCATCCTGAGCGATGGCGCTGGTTGAAAACAAAAGCGCGGACAGACAAACAATAGCAGACAAATTATAACTTCTCTTCATGGTTATGGATTTTTCTTTTATGATCAATTATTTAATGCTCCTTCTGTGATCCACTTAAGAATCAACAGCTTATCTTCCTCAGAGGCCCGGCTGTCGTGGGTCCCCCTTAACTTCTGATACAATTCACTTGACTCGGGGTCATCCGTATTCACAAATCCGCCGTTGATGAGCGCGTCATAGGAATTCTCCGGCCTGAGATCAGGATCCCGGTTTCCACCGTGACATGTTACGCATTTGCCATCGAAGATGGGCTGGATCGACTCCGAATAGCTGATCCCTTCGGGGATTTCAGGCGGATAAATGACGAATTTCTCACAGGAATACAGCGACATAACCAGCAGGCAGGTCACCGGTAAAATCAATCTTCTCATAGTTCAACTTTTTAAATATTTCTGGTGATTACTCGCAAGATAGGAGTTATTAAAGTTAGATTTTATTGAAGATGTCGAAAAACAGTTTAAAACGACATTTGATATGTTTTTTATCGAGATAGATCAGTTTTAATCCTGACCTTTGTCAGCGTAAAATTCTTTTTTATGTATCTTGCGTTTCACATTGATTAAGATTGACAAATAATGAATGTTGAAAAACTCTGCGTCGGGTGCGAGAACTGTAAACACCAGGCACCCCTCTTCGAAGCTTTGAATGAAACAGAGATGGAACTGATCAACAAGGACCGTTACTCGGTCCGGTTCCACGAAGGTGAAGTGATCCTCAAACAGGGTACCCAGGCCAGCTTTTTTATCTCGGTTGTCGAGGGCTTTGCCAGGATGTATATTGAGGGGCACAATGACCGGAACCTGATCCTGGATTTCATCAAACCATGGAGGTTGGTGGGGGGGCCGGGTGCCCAGTTGAATGACAAGCATAAATACAGTGTGGTGGCTGTGCAGGAGACACTGGTCTGCTTTATCGATGTGACTAATTTCAAGAAAGTACTGGCATCCAATCACAGTTTCGCTGATCTATTTCTTTCAATGTGCAGCGGGAACTACAGCAGGGCCCTGGATCGAATGGTGGGCCTTAGCCAGAAGCAAATGCATGGCAGGATTTCGGATGCTTTGATCTACCTCTCTGAAGAGATCTATGAGGATAAAACCATAGGCGGGGAGATCTCAAGACAGGATATAGCAGATTACACCAGCATGTCCAAGGACAGTGCCATCAGGATTCTCAAGGAATTCGAAAGAGACGGCATCATCATCCTGAATGGAAGAGCCATCGAGATCCTGGATAAAAACCGGTTGCATGCCATCTCCAGGAAGGGTTAGTCTTCAACCCTGGTAAAATAGAGATCCTGGAAATCATAACTGAAGTCAATATCGGGTGAAATGCCCTTCATGGTGATGTGCCGGGCTATTCCCTCCTCATCGGTGCTAAAAATGGCAAATGCATCGGCATCCATCTCCCTGGTTTCCCATCTGATGGCAAAGGCATTGGCTTTATAATGAAACATGGGACCTGTGAGTTTTGGGGAACGGCGGGAGGTGAACCAGGGTTTACCCTCTTTGAGGTAAACTTCGATCCTTCCAAACCATTTGTCCTCATATACCCCCAGATAATCTTCAATCCTTATCTGATCATGCCTGTTGGTGTGAACGGTATTCCAAACTGCAGCTACAACGGAATCTGAAAATGTGGACCGGCTTACCTGGCGTTCAAGATATCGCTCCATCCAGCCGAAGTCATCCAGGCCAAGGTAACTGTCCACAATTGTTTGCGAAACCGCCTGGAATAACCCCGCACCGCCATAGTAGGAATTTGTCAGCACCACCACACCCAGGTTGAGATCGGGGATCATGATCGTTTTTGAGAGCATCCCCGAGAGGTCACCTGTATGTGAGACGCTCAGGAAACCCTGCAGGTCGGTCAGCCTCCAGCCCAGCCCATATCCTGCAAAATGGGAATTATAGCGGGGATCCGGAACCACATCCATGGATGTTTGGATCTTCCACATTTCGCGCTGACTCTCCGGGGTGAATAGCTGATCCTGGAGGTTTTCCCCGTACTTCCCTCCGTTGAGGTGGACCAGCATCCAGCGACAAAGATCTTCGGCATTTGACAGGACGCCCCCGGCGGCCCCATTGATCTTTTCAGGATCCAGCTGGTAAAAGGGAATGGTTCTCAGCACCCCATCCTCAGCCAGGTGAGGGATGGCCAGGTTATCTGAACCACTCAAGCCCGGCGGCAATGTATAGGAATGATCCATCCCCAGGGGATCCATGATCCGGGTTTTGACAAATACTTCCCATGGCATGCCGCTTACCCTCCTGATCACCTCTCCAGCCACCAGGTAAAGGATATTGTCATAATCATACCTGGTACGAAATGCTGAAACAGGTTCAAAATGCTGAAAATTGGTGAGCATGTCGGCCAGGGTGAAGTCAGATCCATCCGGCCACTTCTGAAGATCTCCTGCACCAAGTCCCAACCCGCTTCTGTGGGTGATCAGGTCCTGGATGTTGAAATTCTGTGTTACATAATCATTGTACATCTTGAACTCGTGGATGTGGTCCACCACCCGGTCCTGCCAGTTTAACTTTCCCTCCTCCACCAGGATGGCCAGCGCGGCGGTTGTGAAGGCCTTGCTGTTTGAGGCGATGGCAAACGAAGTGTGGGCATCCACCTTCTCCATGGTATTCACTGACTTTACCCCGTACCCCCGGGCGTGGATGATCTCTCCATCCTTGACTATCCCAACTGCCGCACCGGCCACAGTGAACTTTGACAACGCTTCAATCACCAGTGAATCAACTTCTGCGGATGTGATCTGTCCGGAGCCTGCAGTGGCGATGCTAAGGATGAACAGAAATAAGAACCAATGATTCAGGAAATATTTTTTCATCTGTACCGGATTAATTTTACCTGACAAGATAGGAACCTTAGCCATAATATTCATGAACCTTTTTGTAAGATTCCATCTCCATCTC
>JAHEEC010000105.1 GCA_024640885.1 Bacteroidota bacterium
GCATTTGCAAAATTGAAAACCTACAGGGGTGAAGTGAGCTTCGGGGCCTGGTTGAAGCGGATAGTGATCAACAAGTCGCTGGATTTTCTTAGGCTGAAGAAGGAACGGATCCCGCTGGATGAGGTTGGAGAGGTTGGGGAACTGAGTGACGATCAGCCCGATGCCATGGAGGTGGCTTATCAGGCAGAGACCATTAAAAGGGCCATATTTTCACTTCCTGAAGGGTACAGGATCGTTCTCTCTCTCATCTTGCTCGAAGGGTATGACCACGAGGAGGTTTCGGCAATACTGAATATTACCAATGCCGCTTCAAGAACACAGTACCACAGGGCCAAAAAGAAATTGCTGGATTTGTTAAGAAATAGAGAAAAGGATCATGAATGAGTTGGAAAAACATATCAGGGAACAACGGATGCTGTTCGACACGGACCATCCCCGGGAGGGCCATGAGGACCGCTTCAGGCAAAAGCTGGAAAGGCTGCCTTCAAGGAGGTTGAATGGGCGGCACATATTGCAGATCGCAGCATCACTGGCTATTATCCTCACTTCGGGGATCGTGCTGGTCAAGCTGAATAAAAGCGGTGATAAGACGGCCCGGACAGAGATTCCGGCAGCCATTTTGGAAGCTGACATGTACTATACATCACAGGTGAATGCCCGGTATGACCAGATCCGCGATTTTTCCTTCGATGACAGTGATGAGAAAGCGGTATTGCTGGATGAACTCGGGGACCTGGATGCCTACCATCAGCAATTGATGAGTGACCTTGAGGCAAATCCGGATGATGACCGGGTGATCAATGCCCTCATCCGGCACTACCAGGTCAAACTGGAAATTATGGACCAGATTATTATGCAGTTAAACCAAATAAAATCAGAAACATCAGAAACATCAGAAAATCATGAAAATGCAAGTATTTAAAACGAAAAGTTTGCTCCTGTCAATGCTCCTGATCATCGCAGTGAACTTTTCTCTCTCTGCCCAGGATGCGAGGAAGGAATACTCGGAAAACTACGGCGTGACAAAGGGGGTAACACTCTCTGCGGATACAAAGTATTCCGATGTTGAGTTGTTGACCTGGGAAAAAAATGAAGTGGATATCCTGGTGGAGATCAAGGTGGATGCCTCCTCAAAAAGCAAGGCGGAGGAGACCCTGAGAAAGATCGATATCTCCATTCAGAAGACCGGAAATACAATAACCCTGGAGACCCAAATGGAAAACGGGTGGTCAAGGAATGTAAAAACTGAAATCAACATTACCATCAAGGCGCCCGCATATATAAACCTGAACATGCAAACTTCCTATGGAGACCTCTTTATCCAGGAGCTTTCCGGCCTGGCTTTGCTGGACCTTAAATACAGCAACCTTAAGGCAGGCGCTCTTTCCAGGGGCTCCGAGAAACCATACAACCGGCTTGAAATGGCTTATTCAAACGGCACCATTGAAACCGCCGGATGGATGGAACTGGAGCTTGCCTATTCAGACATGGAGATTGGCAATTCCTCTATGTTATTCGTGGAAAGCAAATATTCCAAGCTGATCGGGGAGAAAGCAGGAGGGATAGTTACCGAGGGTGCCTACGATAAGTACTATATTGATGAAGTAGATAGTTTTGTGGCCGAATTAAAGTACTCGGGAATGAAATTTGAGGTGGTCAATAAAACCCTGAGTGTGCGTTCATCCTATACCAACGCCAAGGTGGGCAAACTCTCCAAGGGATTCGACCAAGTGGATGCCTCCCTTTCTTACGGCAACATTTACCTGGGTGTGGAGCCCGGTAGCTCCTATAAAATCGAAAGTGAGGCAAAATATGGAAAAATCAGCCTTGCATCAGAGGGAAAATTAAGCACATCCAAGGAGTCAACTTCCATGAGGATCTGGGGCACAGTCGGTTCCAATCCCAAGTCCACCATGAATTTGATCACAAAATACGGAAATATAGAGATCCAATAAAAGTCCCACTGGAAGTACTCAAACAATCCCGGAATTTTCATAATTTCGGGATTGTTGCATTTAGCACCCCAAAAACATTTTACATAAGATGAAATGTACCCATAGTTTCTGCCTGTTGATCCTCATTCTTGGGATGGCAGCCTGTGACCCCCCGGGAAACCGGAAGGAGACTCCCGAATCCCAGCCTGAGGCATTTGAATACGCGCTCGTATTGCATGGCGGGGCCGGGTCCATGAATTTTGAAAATTTTCCCGAACCGAGCCAACAAAAGTATCTACATGCCCTGGACAGTGCCCTTCAACTGGGATTGGATCTGCTGAAAAGCGGAGGCGAGAGCCTGGATGCAGTGGAGGTCGTGATCCGGTGCATGGAGGATAACCCGTTGTTCAATGCCGGGAAAGGTGCCGTCTTCAACAGTGAGGGAAGGAACGAACTGGACGCCTCCATCATGACCGGCAGGGACCTGAATGCCGGTGCGGTGGCAGGGGTGAACGACATCAGGAACCCTATTTCAGCGGCCAGGGCCGTAATGGAAAAATCACCCCATGTGCTTTTTTCTGGACATGGAGCCTCTAAGTTTGCAGAGGAGGCGGGTCTTGAGATGGTGGATCCCTCCTATTTTTACACGGATGATCGCTATAAATCATACCTTCGCGCGCAGGAGGATGAAAAGCATGGTACCGTAGGATGTGTGGCCCTGGACCGGTATGGTAACCTGTGTGCCGGAACCTCCACCGGTGGAATAACCAACAAGAAATATGGCCGGATCGGGGATTCACCCATCATCGGCGCCGGCACCTATGCCAATAACCGGACCTGCGGGGTATCGGCCACAGGGCATGGGGAGTTCTTTATCCGCTGGACAGTTGCCCACGATATATCTGCACTCATGGAATACCGGGGTATGGATGTGGAGGAGGCTGCAAAACTTGTGGTGGAGGAGAAGCTTATAGAAGCAGGCGGAGAAGGGGGTGTCATCTGCCTGGATCGGTATGGAAGGGCCGCCATGGTAACAAACACCACGGGGATGTTCAGGGCCTATGGGAATGCCGCAGGCGACAGGACAGTGGCTATTTTTAAATAAGTTATATGGCCTTCACTATGCACCTCTTTGCTTGAAGGGGAGAAAGGTCATAAAATCTGCATGATGCACAATGAATGCCTCGGTGGTTCGTTTCACCATATCCCCTTCGCCGGCATGGGCGGCAATGATATGGCACACTTCGGGAGGGATTCCGCAGCTTTCAGCCAGCGATAGGCCTGAAAAGGGATGACGCACCAGCTTTCCATAGCCTCCCTGAATGGCATTTCCATCTTTGTCCAGCTCATATTCAAGTAGTTTGCCCACGTCGGCCAGGATTGCCCCTGATAGAAGCACATCCATGTCTACGGGAAGCTCATCGCCAAAAAACTCATTCATTTTCAGTCCGCTGTCACGCGCAATATGTACCACGGCCCTTTTGTGATCCATGAAGGTGACCTTCAGGCCAGGGCCACAAAGCAACGTGAAAGGGATCCTGTTGAGGTCGTCAGCAGTGAGGACGCTTTTCTCCAGGGCCTGTTCCCAGACCTTTGCAGTTTTTGCGCGCAGGCCAGGATCACTGATCCACTCAATCTCCGGCCATAATTCAACGATTTCAGGATTTATTTTCTCCATCCGGGATCAAATTAGAGGTTTTCAATGAGGGTGTCAGTCATTTGCCTTGTGGATGCTGCCCCCTTACCGATCACATCGGCACTGCCACTCATTTTCATCATATCATAGGTGCGCACCCTTCCCTCCAGGATCACCCTGGCAATTGAACCCCTGATCTTTTTGCTGATCCCGGGTTCCCCGATGTGATCCAGCATCATGCAAGCCGATTCCACCATGGCGATTGGATTCACAATGCTTTCCGGGAATCCGGCATATTTGGGAGCCGAACCGTGGGTGGGTTCGAAAACAGATACATCCCTTCCCAGGTTGGCACTGCATGCAAAGCCCAATCCACCGATCAAACCGGCAAATCCGTCTGAAACAATATCCCCGAACATGTTTCCTGCCACAATCACACCATAGTTTTCCGGGTTTTTGGTAAGCCACATCATCTGGGCATCTATGTTGGTGTTCCAGAGCTCAGTTCCAGGGAAATCGGCTTCCTGGATCTCCTGTGCCATCTTGTACATCATACCCGAGGTCTCCCTGATCACATTGGGTTTTTCGCAGACCGTCACACTTTTATAGCCATACCTCCGGGCGTGTTCAAATGCCGCACGCAGGATCCTTTCGGTGGCTTTTTTGGTAAATATCCTTGTTGAAACAGAAAGTTCCTCTTTGGGCACATGCCCGAAGTTCTTCACGAATTTGGGGTGACTGGCCAATCCCTGATACACGAGATCGGGTGGATTGCTCCATTCCACACCTCCATAGAGTCCTTCAGTATTCTGCCTGAAGATCACCACATCAATCTCCGGTTCCTCAATGGCATTCCCCGCGCCGCGGCGAATGAAATTCAGCGGATTGCCCGGGTAGGTTTTGCAGGGTCTGATGCAGATATCCAGGTTGAAATGCTGCCTTAAACCCACGATGGGGCTTGAGTAGACCAGTCCCTTCTCTTTCAGGGCAGGATCAAGCTCCTGGAATGCTGCATCCTTGGGTTTGCTGGTGATGGCTCCAAAGAGGCCTATTTTATGCTTTTCAAGAAGATCTATGGTGCGGTCGGGCAGGGGATTGCCCTCCCTCTTCCAGAATTCCCATCCAATATCACCTTCCACGTAGTCGGCTTCAAATCCGGCATGACCCAGCAACCGGATGGTCTCCTCAAGTACAACCCTCCCGATGCCATCCCCGGGAAGTGCCACAATGGTCCTTCTTTTCATGTTCATAAACTAATAGATGCGCAATTTCATAATTGTTATATTTGTTAAATGTAGAATTAAATTGAATCTCAAATATGGATATTTATCATTTTTGAGACAAAAATATTGCATAACATAAAGCCATTATATTCAACCTTTAAATGCAAGAGATAACGGAACTCCGGCCATCGGAGGTATGGTCCTATTTTAATGAAATCTTAACCATCCCCAGGATATCCAGGAAGGAGAAGAAGATTATCTCCTACCTGGAAAATTTCGCAGTGGCCCATCACCTCTCCCATACACAGGATGTGGCAGGCAACTTATTGATATCCAAGCCGGCCACTCCAGGAATGGAAGGCAGGAAAGGGGTGATCCTGCAATCCCATCTTGACATGGTGGGGGAAAAACATGCCGATACGAACCACGATTTTGATCATGATCCCATCCGGGCGTATGTGGAAGATGGTTGGGTCAGGGCCATGGGTACCACCCTGGGCGCAGATGACGGGATCGGGATCGCAGCCTCCATGGCAGTGCTGGCTTCCCGGGAGCTGAAACACGGACCCCTGGAGTGCCTTTTTACTGTGGATGAGGAGAGTGGGATGACCGGGGCATTTGGACTTCAACCCGGATTTCTCAAGGGCACGGTGTTATTGAACCTTGACTCAGAGGATGACGGTGAGATCTTCATAGGATGTGCGGGGGGTACGGATACCATAGCCACCTTCAAATACAAAAAGCTGCGCGTGAACCGGAATGGCATCGCCGTGCGCGTTACCGTGGGCGGCTTAAGGGGTGGACATTCGGGTGACGAGATCCATAAGGGTTTAGGGAATTCAATAAAAATATTGAACAGGTTCCTCTGGAATGCAGATCGACGCTTTAAGATCAGGCTCTCCAGTTTCGTTGGAGGAAAGGCCCGGAATGCCATTCCCAGGGAGGCTGAAGCGATCATTACCCTGCCTGCGGGGAGCCTGGAGCTGATCCGTGTGTACTTTGACTCCTATGTGAAAATAGTTAGGGCAGAGCTGGAGGAACTGGAGCCTGATTTTCAGATGGCACTGGAGCCCGTGGAACTTCCGGAAACCGTGATGACGAGAAAACAACAGAGAAAGGTATTCAACACCATCTACGCCTGTCCGCATGGGGTTATCGCCATGAGCCAGCAAATCCCGGGACTGGTGGAGACATCCACAAACCTGGCATCGGTCAGGATCAGGAATGATGAATTCCTGGAGATTGTCACCAGCCAGCGGAGCAGCGTGGAGTCTTCAAAAAAGGATATTGCCGACAGGATGGAGTCACTTTTTACATTGATGGGAGCAGTGGCCAGGCATTCAGAAGGTTATCCTGGCTGGAAGCCTGATATCTCCTCACAGATTCTGAAGATATCAAAGAGGGTTTATATGGAGCTCTTTAAAGAGTCACCCCAGGTAAAAGCGATCCATGCGGGGCTGGAGTGTGGTCTTTTCCTGCAAAAATACCCTGAACTGGATATGATCTCCTTTGGACCAACCATCAAAGGGGCCCACACTCCCGATGAAAGGATCCGCATAGATACGGTGGAGAAATTCTGGAGATTCCTGGTGACAATGCTGGAACAGGCACCTGCTGTGTAAAGACCTTCCAGGGTTCTCACCCTGGTTCATTCAATCTTTTCGAAGTCGGATTTCGTTACCCCGCAAACCGGGCAATACCAGTCTTCAGGGATATCCTCGAAGGCTGTACCCGGAGGGATCCCGCTATCGGGGTCCCCCTCTTCAGGATCATAGACATAACCACAGATCGTACACTGGTACATTTGCATTATTCAATCTTCCTGCCCATAAAAAGTGCAAGGATGCCCCCCGTCACCACCTGACCGGTCTCATGGTCCAGCTCAGATCCGTTCATGCTGTGCGGGATCAGGTAGACGGCAAGCATGATCAGGGATGCGCAGATGGCCAGCCATCGGCCGTAAGATTTTTTTCTGAGGGCCCAGGCCACCACGAATGCGATCAGCGCGAACAGCACCTTGTTGTCGGTCAGGTCCTCCCCAAAGGGCCAGCCGGTCCAGTATTGTCCAAATGCAAACTTTTGAACAATGGGACCAAACAGGAACCCTCCCAAAAGGAGGAATATGATGGTCATGCCCACATAGCGCTTATAGACAGGCATGTTCGCGAGGGCAAAAATAATCGTGGCCATGGACCAGATCACCGTGAGGACCATCAGGAGGATATGGGGAACCTGGGCCCATCCCGGAACGGCTCCTTTGAACCTGACCACCACGTTTTCAGAGTCACCAAGTTCAACCACGTCGCCTCCGGCCCTTAGTTCAAGGTGGTATTCCAGTTTACCGGCAGGTGGCTGGTGTGGGAGGGAGGCCACCAGCTTTCCCTCCTGGCGATCCATCAGAATGGTTTCCCAGGGACTCTCTGTGGGAAACTTCCTCCAGATGATGGTTCCCTGGAACGGTTCAGGCAACTCCAATTCCACCGGGCAATCGCTATCTCCACCATGGGAACGGGGCAGCTCGAAACTGTAATCCACCCCGTTAAATGAGATCTCGTAGCCTTTTTCATAGGTTGGCCCTGTGAGCCGCTGGTAAACCATGGTTCCCAGTGAGATCACCACAGCCAGAATCCAGAATAAAATCTTCTTACGCATTACGATTTATTTTTAAATGAATTTATTACTACTAAAGGCGGATCACCAGATCCAGCATGTCTTCACCGCGCCTTAAGGAAACCACGATTGACATCCCCTCTTTCAGTTGATCCAGACGGCTCATATAATCATATACATTCCCTACACTCTTCCCTTCAATGGAAACGATTACGTCCCCTTTCTGTATTCCTCCCACGGCAGCAGGCTTCCCTGCAGTCACAAACATGACTGGCATCCCGTCGGTTCCATCATAGGTCACATCGGGCATGAGCCCAAGTGTGATCCCGCCGCGCCTGCTGCGCGATGAACCTTTCACCTTGGGGCCGGCTTCGGTAAATGCGATCTTCTCCTGTGCATTGGCCAGAGCTCCGGCGATATCTGATGCATAAAGCATCACTTCCCTGGCACCTTCCAGGTTGATCCGGGAAAGTTGGTCCGACGGAGTGTGGTAATCGGGGTGGGCCCCTGTGGAAATAAAGAGGACCGGTACATCCTCGGCATAAAAGGAGGCGTGGTCGGAGGGGCCGTAGCCTTCATTGGAAAACTTCAGGTCAAATCCATACGGCCCGTTCAATGAATCAAGCAGGTGTTCAAACCCAGGAGAGGTGCCGATACCCCCGATCTGCAGCTGCCGCTCTTCGTTGAGCCGGCCCACCATGTCAAGGTTGATCATGGCCTGTATACTGGAAAGTTCTACCGGTGAGTGCTCTGTGAAATAAGCAGATCCAACCAGTCCCATCTCCTCGGCGCCAAAGGTGGTAAAGATCATGCTTCTGGCCGGGGATTTTGTCACCATCAGTTCAGCGATCTCCATGACACCGGCCACACCGGAAGCATTGTCATCCGCTCCATAATGTGCTGCAATGGTATCGGGTTGCCTTGAGGAGGAACCGACCCCACCCATCCCCAGGTGGTCGTGATGGGCACCCAGCACTACATATTGTTCCCTTAACACGGGATCAGCGCCCTTCAGGATGCCGATGACGTTGGCGGTCTCCATTTTCTTGGGTTGAAGGTCCACCACAGCCCGGATTGTTTTTCCAGAGGCGAAAGATACCGGTTGCAACCCGGAAGTGAGCTCCGATTCATAGGCAGTCACGCTGTCCGCTCCAGCCTCAAGAAGAAAACGGTCCGCGGCGCTGCGGCTCATCTGTATTACAGGGATCGGTAACGGATGTTGTTTACCAGTAAGTTCCACCAGGTGGTCGGCGGCATCAAAAGAGCTTCCGGATACAAAAATGACCCCCGCCGCACCCTGGTCAGCAGCATTCAGGGCCTTGCCACGATCTTCACTATAATTCTGGTAAGGGGACGAAGCATCCTGTTCACCGGGTATGCCCCTGAGCAGCATTACCCATTTGTCCTGGACCTCCACTCCGTTGTAATCGTCCCACCGGGTCTCGGGGCTGCTGATCTGGAAACCATAGCCTGCAAAGACAACTTCTGAATCAGCTGAACCGGAAGCACTGAACGAAAATGGTTGAAAATCGGTTCCCGGCACCAGTCTATTAGTGCCGAACTCCACCTGGTTTCCGGGTCCTTGTTCAATTTCCGTTGCAATCTCGAACCATTGAATTCCCTTGTTTTCATAGAGGAGCAAACCGGTATTCTTGAATTCCCCGGCGATATAATTGGTCAATAGAAGGTCTTCCGGGGTGCCTGGATACCTCCCTTTTAATTGGTCCGAAGCAAGGTAGGCAATGTGATTTTCGATCTCCTCGGACGTAATCTCCTTTTCAAAACGGGGCTTACAGGCAACGATCAAAAGGGATGCAAAGAGGAATAATATAAGTCTATTCATTCTAATAATTTGAAATTCAATAATATACAACAGTTTGTCAGGGTCGCTTCAAATGAGTCGCAAGATACTATTTAATATTTTTTTTAAAAACACTTGACATGAAATAAGAAAGAGATTATTTTTACAAAGTTGTTTAACAAAATTGTTAAACAATTACGTAAAATCACATTTTCAAAGAAATGATGCTTCAAACAGAGACCGAACAAAGAATCATTGCATCGGCAGAAAAGTTATTTTACCGCAAAGGCAAAGCAGGGAGTTCCATGCAGGATATAGCAGATGATGCGGGGATCAACCGCACCCTGCTGAACTATTACTTCAGGACAAAGGATCAGCTTTTTGAAGCAGTCTTCAGGAAGGCCCTCTCTGGATTTGTACCCGGACTGGCTTCCTTGCTGAAGTCCGATATGTCCTTCAGGGAATATATGCCCAGGCTGATCGAGACGGTGATTGATACCATGCTGGAGAACCCGCAGATCCCCATCTTCGTACTTCAGGAACTCTCCTCCAATCCCGACAGGATGCCCCAGATCATCAAAGAGATGGGCATTGATCCCGCTGTGGCATTGAAGAAACTGGAAAGTGAACAATCAAAGGCACCGGGAGCACATCTGGCCCCACGGCAGGTCATCATCAACCTGCTGAGCCTTTGCATATTCCCTTTTGCGGCCAGGCCAGTGCTCACCGAAATTTTCTTTAACGGTGACAACGCTGCCTATATCGCTGCCATGAAAGACCGGAAGCGGCTACTCCCGCAGGTGGTTGAAAATTTCATTTGATTAAAACGCATGTGATGAGAACAATTTCACTTATACTCATGATGGCCATTGGAGGAAACCTCCTTTCCCAGGATACCATTACCCTGCAGGGCTGCCATACAAAGGCTTATGAAAACTCCCCCAGGCTGCAGGACCAGGGGTTCATTCGCCAGATAGGCGAACTGAGGGTGAGCAATGCATCCACCCTCTGGTATCCCTCCCTGGAACTGAATGGAAGGATTAGCTACCAGTCTGATGTGGTGACCATTGCACTGACCGATCCCGGTATTCCAGTGGACTTTCCGGAGGTGCCCAGGGACCAGTATGGTTTGAACCTTGATATTTCCCAGACCCTCTATGATGGCGGGATCACAAAGCAGAAGAAGAGCTATGAACAATCGAGTGTGGCTGCGGACCTGCAGCAGGTGGAAGTGGACCTGTACGGGTTGAAAGCAAAAGTAAACCAGTTCTATTTTGCCATCCTGGTGCTCCAGGAGAACCGGAAAAACCTGGAGATCCACATGGATAACCTGCAGCAGAGGCGTGAAATTCTAAGATCAGCAATAGCCAGCGGGACCTTGCTTGAATCCGAACTAAAGGTTATTGAGGTGGAGATACTCAAGGTAAAACAGTCGCTGGTGGAGATTGATTCGCAAAGGCAATCATTTCTCGGGGCACTTGCCATTTTATGCGGTGATGAAATCCAGGAGGGGATACAGCTTGAAACTCCTGATTTTGAGGTTTTTATGGCCGACCAGGAGTCCAGGCCCGAATACCGGTGGTTCGAGCTGAAGCAAACCTCAATGGAGGCGGGAAAGGAACTGATCAGCAAACAGCGGATGCCGGTGCTATATGCCTTTGGCCAGACCGGCTATGGGAAACCGGGTTACAACATGCTCAGCGGCGGATCGGACTTCTACTACATGCTTGGCGCCGGAGTGCGCTGGAAGATATGGGACTGGAACAGCATCAACAGGGAGCGCCAGGTGATCGAGCAGCAACAACAGAT
>JAHEEC010000106.1 GCA_024640885.1 Bacteroidota bacterium
GCATGGACTTCCGGCCAGGCGCCCCACACCCTGGGAATTCTCTGTGATCCCCATCACCCTCTCTTTAAAAACTTTCCCACCGAATTCCATTCCAACTGGCAGTGGTGGGACCCTGTCACCCATTCCCAGGCCATGATCCTGGATCACCTTCCCGCAGAGCTGAGGCCCCTGATCCAGCCCATCCACACCTGGTTTGAAAACAGGAAACTGGGGCTGGCCTTCGAAGCCATGTCCGGAAACGGGAAACTGATGGTTTGCTCCATTGACCTCACCCATGAGATGGAGCAACGCCCGGTATCCAGGCAGCTCCTGAACAGCCTTTTGAACTACATGAATTCCCCGGAATTTGAACCAAGGATTCAGGTAGGACCGGAACAGGTCAATCAGATCCTGGGGGTGCGGTGATCAGAATCCTCCGCCGCCATCCAGTTCATTGCTGTCGCGGCTCCTTCTTTTCCTGGCCTTGTGGTCTCCCTGTCCGAAATTATGGGCATAACCCACATAGGCGGTTCGGCTCTCCCAGTTGAACCCTCCATTGGAGGGATAGAAGTTGGTGGATTCGAACCTGAACCTCATGGTGTTGAAGATATCGTTCACCCTCAGGCTGATGGTACCCTTCTTCTGGAATACATTCAGGCTGACCCCGGTATTGACCATGTACATGGGCTTAAAGGTCCACTGGATCACTTCATTGGCACCCCTGTACATTCCGAAGAGCTGAAAACTCAGGTTCTCCGTGGCTTTGAAGGTGTTGTTCATCCGGACATTGGTGGCCACGCTGTTCACCTCCACGAAATTGCCAAATGCGTAACCGGTCATCTGCTGGGAGTAGAGGTCAAAGCTGGCATTGATGCTCCACCAACCTGTGGGCCTGATCATTCCTGACATCTCCACCCCATAACGGCTGGCACCTTCTGCGTTTGCATAGGTGACCTCCACCTTGTTGTCATCCAGCGGATCGGCATTGGTATACCGGATGATATTGTCACTGATCCTCCTGTAAAAGGTACCCAGGGTCACCGAGCCTTTTTTAAGCCTCCGGGTATAATTGATTTCGTAGGAGTTGGTAAACTGGGGACGCAATTCGGGATTTCCCACAAAAATGATCAGGGGTGAGGACCAGTTGCTCCTGATGGGATTGACCTGGTCGATGCCCGGCCGGTCCACCCGCCTGCTATAGCTCAGCTGGAACTGGTTCTTCTCTCCCGGTGAATAGGTCAGGAATCCGGATGGATATGCGGTAAGCTTCTCATCCCTGTAGTCCTCGGTCTCTTCCGCCTGGTTAAAAATGGCCTCCACCTGGTACTGTTCCACCCTCACACCTAGCTGAAGGGCCAGTTTTCCAAATTCCTGGTTGAAGTTGGTATAGGCAGAGTAAATATTCCGGTCATAACTGAAGGACGAGTTGCCCATGGGAGCGGTCAGGAACCACCCGTCCCCGTCCGGGATCCGCATATTGTTATCATCATACAGGAACTGGTGCCTGTCTGTCTCGTAAAGGTTCCGGGTAGTGCTCGTGCGGCTCTCCAGTCCCATTTCAAGTTTTGTTTTTTCTGAAAGGGGATTGGTATAATCCAGGTTCACCACGGTTCCGGTCACATTATCCGTCACCTGGTCCGTGTAGTTGGAAGTGAGATCAGCCGGGTTCATCACCTCTTCATAATTTCCCTCTTCCCCCTGGTCCGATATGGAATGGGAGATCTCAAATTCAATATTATGGCCCTCTCTGCCGAAATCATGAATGAAATTCAGGTTGTAGGCACCGGTATAGTTATCCTGGATATTTTCACTGAAATTGTCGCTGTTCAGGATATCCTCAAAATTGATCAGCACCCCTGCTTTTCTGTTGCCATCATAAAGGTTCTGGGTGGTATACACCGACAGGGTGTTGGATTCATTCAAATAGAGATCGGCACCCACCTTGAAAAGGTGAGAGGTGTTGATATTCTCGTTGGTAAAAATTGAATGAGAAGCATTATCGGTCCTCCACACCTCGCCACCACCTTCGCTTTTTCCCGTGTTCCCACCGTAGTTGGCAAACAGGTTTACCTTGCCCGTGCGGAAATTCAGATCAGTGGCACCGTTGTACCTCACATTTTTCCCAACGGTAAGACCTCCGTTCACCGATCCGTTGAATCCCATCATTGCGTTTTTATGGAGCACAATATTGATGATCCCGCTCATTCCTTCCGGATTATACTTGGCAGATGGATTGGTGATCAGTTCAATGCTCTTGATGGAAGAGGAGGGGATCTGCTTCAGCAGCTGTGCCGCACTGACATTGGTGGGCCTTCCGTCCACGAGGATCTTCACATTTTCATTTCCCCGCAAACTGATGTTTCCGGTCTGGCCATCCACACTCACCGATTGTACATTGTTTAAAAGTTCTGAAGCCGTGGTACCCGTGGAGGTCAGGTCTTTCCCGACGTTGATCACTTTCCTGTCGATCTTCTGGGTCACCGTGGATATTTCTCCCCTCACCACCACCTCCTCCAGCATCTGGCTGCTCTCACTCAGGGTGATGGTGCTCAACTCGTGCATGATGTGGGCGCGGGAAACATCGATCTCCCTGGTGATCTTCTCATAACCGATAAACTGAACCTCCACCTTGTTTTTTCCTTCAGGGATGGCATCAATAAGAAAATCCCCGTTGTTATCGGTGATCCCTCCCGTGATAATGGAATCGCCACTGTTCCTGATCACCACATTCACATAGGGCATGGGTTCACCGGTGACAGCGTCGATTACACTGCCTGAAATTATTCCGATGGCCGCAGGTGGATTGTCCACACCCGCTTGAATATTTATAAGAAGAATGGTGATGGTTACCACTCCAAGCAGATACTTCTTCATAGTCAGTTGTTAAAAAACGGAACAAACTTACTATTTATATTGTATCTAAATAGAGCTGTTGATCAATATTAACGCAGGATTTAACATTGTTTGCAAGGGAAATATCACAGGAATGGCGGGCTATTTTTTCACCCCCTCGTAATACTCCATGGTCTGGATATAGGCATCGGTAAAGCCCATCTCCTGCACTTTCAGGAGCCTGGCCCTGGCGGATTCGAAGTGATTAAAAGCGCCAGTGGTATACCGGTAGTATTGATCTGTACAGTCAAATTCATGGATATCACTGATCCCCTTGAAGATGGACAGGTCCATGGGGCTTCTTGCAGCCTTCAGCTGAATGGTGAACCAGAAGGTCTGTTTGTTTCCGGCTCCTTCCGAAGGATCGGGTTTGAGCGCCTCGGGCACATAAAGGCCCGCGAGGTCAGCCTGGGTGGAAACCGGTCCGTTGACGGTCACTTCTACGTTCCGGTTCAGGTACCTCCCCAGGGGTGCATCACTGCCGTCTGAAAATTTGTTTTTCGCCAGGGGTGTCGCCTCCCCTTTTGAATCTACCGATATTCTGCTCCTGTCCACCCCTCTCATTTCAAGATAACGGGCCACCTGGTCCACCCTGTTTGAAGAGAGGAGCAGGTTATAACCGGCCGGTCCGGTGGCATCGGAGTGTCCGACCAGGACGGCCTGCGTTTCCTGGTTTAAATTCATTAGTTCCGCGAGCCTTTCAACCTCAAGCTGGGCTGCCAGGTTCAAAGTGTAGGCATTGTAATTGAACGGGATGATGGTCCGCAACACAGTACGAACCGGTGAAACTACCACCACAGGTTCTCTCTTCATCTCCACCTTTGCAGGTTCTGTTTCAATCTCCTTGGTGGGTCCGTTCAAAACCTCCACCACCTTGTCAGTCACGGCGGGTTCGGTGACCATGGCAAGGGTAGGCAGTTCATGGGACGGCTGACCGTTATCCGCCAGGTAAGTGTCCATCCGGGTGGAATCATCCACCCCTGATTCCGCTGCCATTTCTTCTGGTTCAACCTCAAATACCATCTGGATGGTGTTGGATGTGGGGTCATCCTCCCGCCTTACTGCGTAATAGCCATCCAGTTCATTCCAGCCGGGATTGTAGAAATAATCGTCCCCGGTGGTGTTGACAGGTGTACCCATGTTCCTGGGCTCACCCCAGGTGCCATCAGGATTCATTTGGGAGTAGAACACATCGATTCCCCCGATGGATGCATGCCCCTGGGAGCTGAAAAAGAGTACCGAGTCGTTGGCTGAAATAAAAGGTGTATGCTCCTCATACGGGGTATTGACCACAGGCCCCAGGTTTGCAGGAGTTCCCCATTTTCCCTTGTCATCCAGCCTGGAGACATAAATATCAAAGCTCCCCGATCCTCCCCTTGCGTCGCTGGTAAAGTAAAGGGTCCTGCCATCCTTCGAAATGCTGGCATGGTCCTCCGAGGTCCTGCCGTTGATGTTGTGGTCCATGGCTTCGGCTTCGGTCCATCTTCCCCCTTCAAATCTTGAAACGAAAATATCTGAATGTGAATAGAAATGGTGAACCATGTAGAGTGCTTTCCCATCAAATGACAGAGAAGTTGGGTAGGTCTCCCCCACCATGCCGATCTCGCCGTTGATCACCCTGGGCCTTGACCAGAATTCACCATCCTTTTCAGTCATCATGATCTTTTTGTCCGCAGGATAGTCCACCAGAAAGATCAGCGTATTTCCATCCCCGGAGATCACCGGATTGCTGCAGGACGGAAGGTCATCATCGAAGTATTCAAGCACACTCCTGTAACCGAATGCCGGGGATTCTACCTCCATCGTTTCAGCCCTGTTGCAGGCTTCAATCTGCAACCTGGCAAATTCCAGCTGCAGCGGGTCCTGGTCGATCCCGATTTCCAGGTAAAGATCATAGGCTCTTTTGGCCTTATCAAACTGATTGTCCAGGTGGTAGGCCCGTCCAAGCATAAAAAGGGCCAGCACCGGGGCCCCAGGTTCACTGTGAGTGTGATCTTTGTAGGTCTGGCTCACCCCCTTGACTGACTCCTCAAGGTAAGCAATGGCCTGGTGTTCATTGCCCGGTATATTAAGGCAACACGCGCCACAGTGGAAAAGGATGTTGCTGTTCCCCGGATCCAGGGTCAGCAGGTTCTTGTACCGGCTGAAGGCCTCCTGATAGAAGCCGGTCTCATACATATAGTCTGCATCGAAGAAAATTCGCTTGAACTCCTTTGTATACTGACCCATTAATGATGCAGTTGTGACAAGGAGCACCACAAGCGCAAACCATCTACACCTACGCATGTATTAAAATTATGCTAAATCAGGGTCGCGCAAAAAGGCAGTTATCCACAGAGTTATCACCAGGTGATGCGAAATTTCTTATCCCTGCTGGCTTTTCGGGATGTTCATAATTTCCTGTGACTATTCGAGTGCCCGGATTCTTACTTCGATCCCCTTTTCATCTTCCAGCAACTTTACCAGTTTCTGGGGATCTGTATTCCCGAAGTGATAGGGGTAAAGGATCCCGGGCTGGATGGCCCTGGCAGCATCCGCCACCATCTCAGGGGTCATGGTATAGGGCAGGTTCATGGGCAGGAAGGCCACCTCAATAGGACCCTTCAATTCCTTCAGTTCGGGTGTGTTCTCTGTATCCCCGCCGATCAGCACACGGGTTGTGCCGAAACTGAGGATATATCCATTTCCTTCCCCTTTGGGGTGGAATGGATTTCCATCGGGTCTCACGTGTTGTATGTTGTAAGCGGGAATTGCTTCAATCCCCACACCCTGAATGGTTTCCACATCGCCATTATCCATGACAATGGCATCCAGCTCCTTCACCTGCTCCTTGCAGGCCCTGGTCATGACCACCCTGGTACCATCTTTCAGGAGTTGGTCAATTGCCTTTGGATCCAGGTGATCACCATGCTGGTGGGTGATGAGGATCAGGTCAGCGTCGGGCATGGTTGAGTAATCTGCCTCGCCCATGGTGGGATCGATATGGATCACCTTTCCCTGGAAACTGAACATCAGGGTCCCGTGCCCCACAAAGAAAATCTCAAGGTCACCCCCTGTGGTTTCGATGACATCACTCTTAAACTGTCCCCTCCCGGGGAATACAACAACTGCGCAGAAGAGCAGCATGGAAGATATTTTTTTCATGGATCATGATTTGATTTGCAGGCAAGATAAAAGGATCAATCCAAAAGGTCAAGTCAAATCTTTCCCTCTTTCAAAAAGCATATAAAAAACGGGGACGATGATCAGGGTCAGCAGGGTCGAGACCAGCAATCCCCCGATGATGGTCCACCCCATGGGGGCCCACAGGGTTCCTCCCCTGAGGGTCAATGGGAGCAACCCCCCGATGGTGGTCATGGCGGTCAGTACGATTGGGGTGAGCCGGACCTCCGCTGCGAGCCGGACAGATTCATCCAGGGATTTGCCGCGTGCCCTGAGCTTGTTCATATAATCCACAAGGATAATTGAATTGTTCACCACGATTCCCACCAGGCTGGTAAGGCCGATGAAAGCTGTAAACGAAAAGGTGTTACCTGTGATCCACAGTGCCCAGATCATGCCGGTTACCGCAAAGGGAATGGCCAGGAATACGATAAGCGGTTGCTTGAAGGACCTGAACTGGAGCACCAGGACCGAAAATATTGAGATAATGGCAATCAGTATGGCATTGGCCATTCCCCCGAAAGATTCAGTCCTGCTCTCCAATTCGCCACCTATGGTGTAGCCGTATCCTGAAGGCATGGGGTACAGTTCCATCTTCTCCAGCACCGGATCCATTACTTCATCCAGGGAGGTCCCGCTCCTTACGTCAGCAAGGATCTCGGCGGTTCGTTCCATATCGTACCTGCTTATAGAACTGGGAACCTGGTGCAGTTTTACCTCTACGAACTGTTTAAGCTGGATCTGTTTTCCGGAAAGGGAAGATACATAGATCCTGTCCAGGTCCTCCAGTCTGAATTCCTCCCCGGGCCCCATTTTCAGGTGAATCTGGTACTCCTTTCCATCGGAGTCCCGGAAACTGGAAACCGCAATTCCCGTCACTGCTGTCCGGATGATCCGGTCAATCTCGATCACCGGCACCCCCAGCATGTTGGCCTTCTCCTTGTTGATGTCGAACAGCAATTCGGTATTGGTCTTCACAAACTTGTTCTCAATGTTGATGGCACCGGGTTGCTGCCTGACAAAATCTTCCACATCCGAAGATATTTCCCTCAGGACATCAAGGTCATCGCCCGTAAGGAAGATCTGCACGGGCGCATCAAAGGGGGGGCCCTGTTCAAACTCCCTGACCCGGATCCGGGCCCCGGGATAGGCGTCAAATTCGCTCCTCAGCCTGGATAGCACCTGCTTGAATTCCTCGGACTGATAGTTGTACAGTTCCACGTAGATCTCCGCATATCCCATGTCAAACCTCCTGGGAAACACGTTGTAATAGATCCGTGGATTCCCGTGTCCCACATTGGTGGCATAATACTTCACTTCGGGCATGTGGTCAAGCACACCCTCCACATAGCGTGCCACCTGGTCGGTGGCCTCCAGGCTTGAATTTTCCGGCAGCGTGGCCTGGATCATCAGGTTGGGTTGTTCTGCCTTGGGGAAAAAGCTGATTCCCACGAAACGGAACATGAGCAAAGAACCAACCAGGAATGCAATGGCAAGCAACAGGGTGATTCCCGGTCTGTGAAGGGCGAGCCCGAGGCTTTTCCGGAACGGGTTCTCTATGATCCACCTCAGCACCCTGTTTGCGCTCCGGGAGTTCCCGGCCTCAGAGGAGCGCTCCCTGAACAACCTGCTTGTAATCACCGGGGTAAAGGTGAGCGCGATCAGCAGAGAAACGGTCAGGGTGATCATGATGGTGATGGGCATCGATTTGATAAATGACCCCGTCATATAGGGCATGGCGGCAAGGGGAACAAATGCCAGGATGGTGGTCAGTGTGGCTGTGATCACCGGCCAGCCGATCTCAGAAGCCGCCAGCATGGAGGCTTCCCGCCTTGGATGGCCCATCCGCATAAATCGGTTGATGTTCTCCACCATCACAATGGAGTTATCCACCAGCATGCCCAGCGCGACCACCAGTCCGCCGATGGAGATCTGCTGGAGCCCGAATCCTGAGAGGTCCACAAATCCCAGTCCGATGACAAGCGATAAGGGAATGGCAATGACCACCACAATGGAGGAGCGAAATCCCAGCGAAAGGAAGATCAACACGCCCACCAGGATGATTCCCTGCAACAGGTTGCTGGTAAAACCATTGATCCGTTTTTTCACGGTGGAGGGTTGGTCGTAGATGATCTCCAGGGTCATGCCCGGGGGAAGTTCCGACCTGTAAGCCTCGATGACCGGCAACAGCATCGCTGAAGTTTGCAGCACGTTAAGCCCCTCTTTCTGGCTGATGCCCAGAAATATGGAACGATAACCCCCTCCATCCTCCCGGGGTGACAGGTTTGTTCCGAACCTGGCGAGATAAAGCTGATCCTCGTACCCGAATCCCACCTGTGCCACATCGCGGAGGTAGATAAGCCGGCCCTGGTAGGAATTCACCACGCAGTTCCGGATCTCTTCAAGGTCCTGGAACGAACCGGAGGATTTTACGCTAAAAGTGGTCTGTCCCAGGTTCATGTCACCACCGGGGATGTTTACATTGTTGCTTTGAATGGCACGGATCACCTGATCAAGGGGGGTATTGACCATGGCCATCTTCTCAAGATCGAGGTTGATGTGGAGCTGCTGTTCGGGCAGGCCGTAAAGGGTCACCTTGCGGATGTTCCGGATTTTCTCGATCCTCCTGCCCAATTCATCTGCAACCTCCTTCAGTTCAGAATAGGGGGCTGTTTCCGAGATGAGGGCCAGCTGCATCATGGCCATGTCGGTAATGGACCATTTCCACATCTCCAGGTGGATAATCTCATCGGGCAGGGTGTTCCTCATTCCGTTGATCTGCTGGACCACCTCGTCATACTTTTCACCGGCATCGGCATTGAAATCGAATTCAACCGAAACCACTGCCAGCCCATCCCTCACCTCCGATTCGATCCTTACGATATCATCCAGTTCATTGAGGGCTTCTTCCACCGGGAGGGCAACCATTTTTTCCAGGTCGATGGGACTGGCGCCGGGCATCAGCACGATGATGGTTGAACCGGGTACGGTGACTTCGGGATTTTCTGTCCTGGGCATGGTCATCCAGGCCCTGATCCCTACGATGGTCAGAAAAATGAAGACCATCCAGGTAAAGGAGGTATTTTCTATGGCCAGCCTGGGGAGTCTCATGGGGAGATTGTATCGGGATCGTTCACCAGGTTCACTTCCAGATCCTCCCTCAGGTATTTAGCCCCCCGGGTGATCACCAGTTCCCCCTCTGCCAGTCCGTCGGTAACGGTCACCACATCGTCCAGCAACTGTCCGGTGGAGATCCTTTTCTTAATGGCTCTTCCCGCTTCATACACGAAAACATAGGCCCTGTTATCGCTGGCATCCATCACTGCTTCAAGGGGGACCACCAGCGATTCCATGATTTCAGAAGGATAGATCCTGACGCGGGAAAAGAAACCGCTCCTGAACTGGGGAAGGGAAGCAAGAAGCATGAGTTCAACTTCATAGGTGCCTGTCACCGGATCGGCCACGGTTCCAAGTTCGGTGATCTCACCCCTGAACCGTTTGCCGGGAAAAGCATCCATGGTAACCATTGCAGAATCACCCATGCCCAGCCTTACGATCTCCTTGTCGATGAGTGATGTGCGCACAATCCAGTTATTGTCTGTGGAAGCGAAAAGGATGGCGGGATAACCCGGGGCAATTATTTCATTTGATTCCACGAGGATCTTCTGGATCTTCCCGTTGGAAGGCGCCTTGATCCTGGAATGCTGCAGGTTGAAGTCGGCGATCTGATTCTGGAACTTCGCCATATCCACTGCCGATTGTGCATTCTGGTACTGTTCCAGTGTGACGACACTATCCCTGTAAAGGTTCCCCGCCCTGGTAAGGTCCCTCTGTGCCTTCTCGTAACCGATGCGGGCCTGGTTTGCCTGCGCCCGGATCTCTGACAGGTCCAGGGTTGCCAGGACCTCTCCCTTGCGGACCGATTCACCCTCCCTGACATCAATCTGCCTGATGATCCCGCCTGTCTTGAAACTCAGTTTCATCTGTGTGGCCGTAACCAGGATCCCGGTACTCCTCACCGGGATTTTGTACTGCATTTTTTCTGCGGGCCGGACCGCGACCTGAACCCTGGTGTCCCGGGTGGCAATTTGCTCCGGAGCAGTTTTGCATCCCGGCGCCAGGATCAGGATGATGACGATCATTGTGGCATGAATTCTCATTGGATGGTTTTAATAGTTTTCAAGGCCACTGTCCCCCATGGCATATTCAAAATCAGCCAGCCGGCTGAAGTATTCACTCTGTGCAATGATCGAATTGGCAGCTGCACCGGTGAGGCTGGTCCGGGCATCGATCAGTTCCAGCAACGGAGATTGTCCCTCTCCGTATTTGCGGCTGATCAATTCATAGGCCCGGAGTGCGGAACGGGTCTGTTTCCGTGCAGAAATGACCGATTCATAGGCCGCATTGAGTGAGTAGTAGTGGTTGATCACCTCCAGCCGTATCTGCTGTTGTGCCTCCTCGTAAAGTTCCTTTAACTTATCACCTTCGATTTTCGATTGTTGGACCTTCTGGTGATTGGCCGATCCCTGGAAAAGGGTCCACCGCATCACCAGGGAGGCAAGAATGAAATCATCATCCCCGGTAAAACTGTACTCCTCTCCCTGGATGCCGTAATCGACCACGCCGTACAAACCTGGCAGATTATTCCCCCTGTGGAGGTCGGTCACATGCTGGTTCAGTTGCCGGTATTGGTCGAGCTGTTTTAATTCATCCCTGTTTTGCAGGGCTGAAGCGCTTGCATCCTCAAGTGAGATGGTTACCTCAGCAGGGGTTTCATTGACCAGCTCTACGGGGGAGTCCAGGGACCGGTTCAGCAGGAAATTGAAATAGGCTCTTGCGGCCTCCATCATATTCTTTGCCTGGGCCTGCTGAACCTCCACCTTGCTGAGTTCTGATTCGGACCTGTAGACCGCATCCACAGTCACCTTGTCATTCTCAAACAAGCGCTGGCTCAC
>JAHEEC010000107.1 GCA_024640885.1 Bacteroidota bacterium
TACCACATGCTGGAGGGCAGTATATTTATCGATGCGTTTGTGGATCAGGCTACAAACTATACCACTTTTTCCGAAATTCCTTTGAATATCAACGGGATGGGGTTGGATATTCTGATCAACCAGGGGAAAGAGGTATTTGATACCCTCATCATTGGAGTCGACACCACCATCATAGACTATATCAAATTTTTCTATGATCACTCCAATGTGATCACACAGAGCGGGTCCATTCATGTGATCGATCAGATGCTCAGACAGCAGCGGCCTTCAAGGGCCACACAGAATTTTGAATTCTGGGATGAGCCGCTTCTCAATGAATACAGACAGGAACCCGGCGAATACCTCATTGAAGATACGGCCGCACTCCTTCATTTCAACTGGTCGGGGACTGATCTCTATTTTATTGAGACAGGAGATCCGGAACATGCTGCATGGGGGGGCGACTACCTTTATATGAATGGAGATTTTTATATCTCCTACCAGATCCCGAAGATCGTCCAGGGCATCTATACGGTCTTTTTGCGGGCCGAAACCGTGGATCAGGCCAACGCCCTGGTCGAGGTGGCCATCGACGGAAAGAAAATCGGCGGGCTGGTGGACCTTTCCTCCGGGGGCAATTCCAATGCTCCCTTTGAAATGAGGGAGCTCGGTACCATCAATTTTGTAAAATATGCAGGGCACCGCATTGAGATTAAGTCATTAATACCCGGTAAATTTAGCTGGGACCTCATTCGATTTGAGCCATTTGTTAACCCATAGGATATGAGACTGACCAATATAATAACAGGCGGAGTGCTCCTTCTCGGGATAATCTCCTGTGAACCAAGGTGGGAAGAGCATTACCAGGTAGAGTCCGAGACGGTAAATATGAATTTATGGGAGGCCGTACAACTGGATCCCAATCTTTCCCTGTATGCGCAGTATATGAAGGAATTCAATTATGACACACTCTTTCAGACAGATAATCCTTATACACTTTTCATACCAGATAACGATGCCTTTACACTGCTTACCGATACGGGAACGGTGACCCGGGCCCTTTTGGACTATCACATTTCGCTCCATTTCATACAATCGCGGCACATCTCCGGTAAAAAGAAGATCCAGACTCTGGCGGAAAAATTCGCGCTTTTCGAAAATGCAAACGGCGGCCTCTATTTCGACGGGATCGAACTCCAGACTGAAAGCCCGCTTTACCTGAATGGTAAATATTATGTCATGGGACAGGCGGCAATTCCACGCCCCAATATATATGAATATTTTTCCGTGGAGAATCCCATCCTGACCGACTATATTGACAGCTATGACACCATTATTCTGGACAAGGAGCTGAGCCGGCCCATTGGTTTTGATGAGTTTGGGAATACAATATATGATACGGTTTCACAGGTTTTCAACATCTGGGAGGACGAGTTTTTTCCGGTCAGCGAGGAATTCAGAGCCAAGACAGCCACCCTTGTGTTCCCCGGGGAGGATGATTACAATGCGGCATTGACCGAAATGGCCGAGGTCCTGGGTGACCTTTACGTGGATTACAGGGACATTCCCCTGGGCTGGCAGTATGATGTATTGATCCCCTATTTGCTGGAGAGGCAGGTATTTGAAAACATGGTTGAACCGGAGGAATTTATTCCCCCCCCGTTACCCAGAAAACTGAAGATGAAGAATATCCTGGGGGACAGTGTTTATATCAAGTATATGCCCAAGGATAAATTCCTCTGCAGCAACGGATATGCCTATAATTATACCGATTTTGCAGTTCCCGACACGCTGTTCAACGGACCCACCCGGATTGAGGGAGAATCGCTGGTAAGACCCATCGGGATCAATAAATATGCCTGGAGGCCAGAGGTGAAAGTTGCCAGCGGCCTTTCCTTTACCCCAATCAGGGAATATTCCTCCACATCTTCCAACGATTCCATTGTAAGGGTAAGCTTTACAAAGGGTTACAGCCAGAACTTTTCCCTCCAGTTAAAAATCAAAACACTCTTTCCGCGCAGATACCTTATGGTGGTGCGGACCCATATGTTCGTGGGAGGGATCTACGATATCTATGTGAACGATGAGCTGGTCATGAATATCGATTACTACGATTATGTACTCAACAGGGAATTGTGGTACTCGGTAACCGGTGTGAGGTACAGGCCGGAGGGTACCTATAACCGGTTTGACTGCTGGGTGGATAATAAAAACGAGTATGGAAATACCACCCTGAAGTTCGTGTACGTGGGACCGGGAAAGGTGGCTTCAAATGGCCTGATCATTGACTACATTGATTTTGTTCCTTATGATAATTAATGCTATGAGAGATACAAGATATGCTGTTGCATTCGTGATCCTCCTGATGACGGGCATGGCCGGACTGAACGCACAGGACACGGTGCTGTTCAAAGGGGTCATCTGGTCGGGGATCCGTAAACCGGTACCCAATGTGTCGGTTTCTGTGGAAGGTTCCAGCCAGCTTCCGGTGGTTACAGATACGTCGGGGATGTTTGAACTTCCTGTGCCCCGCGGGGGTGCCTGGATCAATGTATCTCCTACGGGAGCATTCAAAAGAAGAAGAATATTCCTGAACAACCAGGAGGCAATGACCATCTACCTGACCGAACAGGAAATGGTCTCGGGTGATGATCCTTTGAGGATACTGGCCTTCCAGCGGTTGAGGAGGGATATGGTGGCCTCCCATTCCGAGCTGGATCTTTCCGACAGGCACAGGACCAATGCCGTTACCGTGGACCAGCATATGCAGGGAAAGGTGCCGGGGATGCTGGTGATCAATCGGTCAGGTGATATGGGAAGCGGGGCAGTAGCCACCCTCAGGGGTGTAAGATCCGTCTATGCCACAAACCAGCCCCTCTATATTATCGACGGAATTCCACTTAATTCACTGGGCCTGTTTGACTCAAAACTGGCCGGTTTTGAATATAATCCGCTGCTTGCAATCAACCCATTTGATATCTCCGCCACCTCTATTATCAAAGATCCGGTGTATACTGCCTCATACGGCTCTAAAGGGTCCAACGGGATCATTGTGATCGAGACCCTGGATCCCAGCGTGACACAAACCACCATCGAACTGGATGTGAGGGCCGGTTATTCCCTTTCCCCCTCAAACCTGATCCCTCAGATGAACGGGATTCAACATAAGACCCTGATGAGTGAGGTGCTGTTCTCCTCCGGCATGAGGGGAGAGGATATCCGGGAGAATTATCCTGCGCTCTTCCTGGAGAAGGAGGATGAAAGGTATATCGATTACCAGCACAATACCAACTGGCAGAACCTGATCTTTGACAACTCCATGTTCTACAATATGAACCTGAAGGTAAAGGGGGGGGATGAAATTGCCAGGTACGGACTTTCATTCGGATACATGAGCGGGGACGGGATCATTAAAGAGACAGGATTTGACGGGTATAACCTCCGTTTCGTGAGCCTGCTGAATATTTTCACCTGGTTAAAGATGAACGCCGGTGTATCTCTCAATTTCAATTCCTCCTCTTTGAAGGAGTCAGCAGTGGTTGAAGAGACCAGCCCCATTTACGCCAGCCTGGCCAAATCCCCTCTGCTCAATCCCTACCAGTATGATGTGGAGGGCAATGAACTTACCGCCCTGTCCAATGTGGATGAAATCGGGATCAGCAATCCGCTGGCAACCATCGAAAATTATTCGGCAACCAATACCAATTATAACTTTACCTCGCGCCTTGGATTTGAAGCCACCCTGACCAGGGATCTGACCGTAAACAGCAATTTTGCCTTTAATTATGATGTGTTGAAGGAGCTGCAGTTTCTTCCCAACAGGGGCATGGAACATTACTACAACCAGGAGGCGTTCAATGTTTCGAAGGCAGCCAATAATGACCTGAACTCCCTGTATAACAACACCTACCTGCTATTCAACAGGATGTTCGGGACCGCCCATACCCTCTCTTCAAATACCGGGGTGAACATCATGTCAAACAAGTATCAGTTTGATTGGGGCCTGACTAAGAATGCCCACGAAAATGACGAGTACCGGGCGCTTCAGGACGGCCAGAATAACCTGCGGGAGATCGGGGGGGCCTTCCGCACCTGGAACTGGATCTCCTTCTATGAGAATTTCTCTTACGCATTCAAGGATAAATATATGCTGACAGCCAGCCTTTCGCTGGACGGATCCTCCCGCCTGGGGGACGAGGCCACCAGTACGATCAGCATTTCCGGGCAACCCTTTGGCCTTTTCTATTCTGCAGGGCTTGCCTGGAGGGTTTCCAGCGAATCGTTCATGAGGAACATTTCCTGGATTGAAAATCTTAAATTGAGGGTATCCGCAGGCAAGACCGGGAATGACGACATAGGGGAAGCCAGTGCCACGGACTATTATAATGCCGTGAAATTCAGGGAGACTGTGGGTCTGTTCCCGGCGCTGATCGCCAATCACAAGCTCACTTACGAAACTGTGAACCAGGTCAATGGGGGGATTGACATTTCATTGCTTGGCAACCGGTTTATGATCAATGCCGATTACTTTGTCTCCAACACCGATAATATGATCATTTTCAGTCCCATAGAGGCCTATTTCGGGTATGATTTTCTCATCGAGAACGGGGGAAAAATCCGGAACGACGGTCTCGAGCTGAACCTCTATATGCGCATTGTGGATGCCAACAAGTTCAAATGGGACCTGCAGGCTATGTTTACCAGGGTGACCAATGAGATTACGGAGATCAAGGGGGACCAGCTTGTATACAGTGTTCCCGGTGGCGAGAAGATTAACAAGGAAGGTTACCCTGCAAACAGTTTTTATGGACTGGTCTATGAAGGGGTCTATGCAACTTCAGAGGATGCAGCCGCAGCCGGACTTAGAAATGACAAGGGAATACCTTATGGAGCAGGGGATGCGATCTTCCAGGATATCTCGGGACCAGCAGGTGCCCCCGACGGGATCATCAACACCTACGACAAAACCGTCATCGGGTCTCCCGACCCGGATCACTTTGGGGGACTTACCACTGCATTCACATACGGGCGGTGGACCCTGAGTACCTCATTGCAATACATGATGGGGCGTGAAGTATTCAATTATGTGCGATATAAAAACGAAGAAATGGCCGGTTTGGCCAACCAGAGCATTCATGCCCTGAACAGGTGGCAGTACGAGGGGCAGGTGACCGATATGCCCAGGGCCCTGTGGGATGATCCCATGGGAAACGCGGCATTCTCCACGCGATGGATCGAGGACGGCTCGTTCTTCAGGGTAAAGGGTGTATCATTGCATTACCGCATACCCACCCAGGTCCTGGTCTTCAAAAGTGCTGAGTTTTATATTTCGGCGACCAACATTTTCACCCAGTCCAGCTACCTGGGGTATGATCCCGAATTTGCCTTTTCAACGTCACCTATCTATCAGGGGATCGACTATGGATTGACACCTCACCCCCGGCAGTTTATTGCAGGGATAAAAATTGGATTATAACAGCAAATTCAGATATGGGAATGAGAAAGATACGACAATTTGGGGTTCTGGGTGGGATGCTCATGGTGGCCCTATTCATAGCCAGTTCATGTGAGAGATTCCTTAATCCTGTTCAGGAATTGAATATTACAGAAGATCAATTGTATGATGACTGGTACGAATACCGCTCTGTGGAGATGGGGCTGTATGGCCTGCAGCAAAAGCTGGTTGAACAACTTTTTATGCTGGGAGAGTTGCGGGGGGACCTTGTGGATGTCACTCCTTCTGCCAGCGCCGATATGGTTGAAATCAATACGTTCAACGTCACCAGGACCAATGAATATGCCAGTCCCACCAATATGTTCAAACTGATCTCGGCATGCAACAATTTCATAGGCATATTGCAGGAGGAGCATCCGGAAGTGCTGGATCCGGCGAGCCAGGTATCAAATTATGACAGGCTTTACGGGGAAGCACTTTGCATGAGGGCATGGGCCTATTTCAATGCGGTCCGCATTTACGGAAAGGTGCCTTTCATTCATGAATCACTTGTTACCTATGATGAGATCGAAGCATTTGTCAATTCTTCAGGCACTTACGTCGATAGTGTGTACATCAGTTTTTCCAAGGATGGTTATTACAACGACACAGTCCTGAATCACCCCATTGAACTGGAAAAGCAGTATTATGACCTGGAACTGGTCATCGATCAATTCACAAAGGAGCTTGAGACCAAGGTGAAGGCGGTCGGGGTAAATCATTATATTGACAACAATGACATATCCTGGGAGGTAACCATCTGGAATACATGGGCCTGGCATGCCCTGCTCGGTCAGATGTACCTGACCCAGGGCGACCTGGTGCAGGCTGCCGATCACTTCGAGCAGATCATCTATAATTCCACGGAAAATAACCGTTACCAGCTGGACAACAGTTTTTCCAGCGGAGGCTGGCGGAACATCTTTACCAACATCGACAGCAGGGAGCATATCTATACCCTGTGGTTCAATAAGACGAATTTCCAACAGAATAAATTCCAGTCTTTCTTTGAAACCTGGTCTCCGCATAAGTTCATGTTAAAACCAACCTACAAAGCAATATTTAACTGGGAGACCGTATGGAGAGGACAGGTAATGATCGAGGACCTGGCCAATCCAAATAAGACCAGGATGGCCTATGCGGGAACTCCCACTGACTTTTACAGGGGACTTGGCGCTTCATACCTCTATGTCAGAAACGGGGTACCCATTACTGAAAGGGAATATATCGAAATGTTTTCCCTTAGGGCCAAGGAGGATGACCGAAGTTCCCGGGTGATCATGGAGGGTATGGATACCATTATCTACAAATATTCCATCGGGAGAAATACCTTCGACCAGGATGCAGATTACATAATCTACCGTGCAGGCGGAATCCATCTTTACCTCGCGGAGATTTACGCCTACTGGGCCGCCAACAGGGGAGGAATTATCAGGACTGCCACCGATGTGGCAGTGAACATTGTCAATGACGGGAGAAATTATTCTGTGCAGCCCGGCAGGCCCCAGCTGGGTATCCGGGGCAGGGTTGGACTGGGTAGCGGAATTGATGGCATCTATGTTGGAAATATCAACTACATCCATAATCCCTTTACCAATAAAGTACTCGGTTACCGCGATTTCTCAGGGAATTTCCCTGCCAAACAAAAGTACCTGGAGGATCTGATCCTGGATGAGCGGGCCAGGGAACTGGCTTTTGAGGGCGAGAGGTTTTATGACCTGATGCGGATTGCCAAAAGAAGGAATGATCCTTCCTACCTGGCCAGCAGGGTATCGGAGAAGTTCCCTCCAGGACAGCGCGAGGCCATCTACAGCCTCCTCATGGACGAGTCCAACTGGTACATCAATTATTTCGAGGAGTGACCCGTCACTGCCGGATCATGATTTTTTTCCGGGTTACCCCGGATTCACCCATGACTCGAATGAGATAGATCCCGGGTTCCATTCCTTCAGTGGAGATCCTGAATACCTGGCCCGGTTGAGCGCGGGTAAGCGTGAGCACCCCTGAAATCCGATACACTTCAACCCGGTAAACATGGTTTCCGGGGGGCGATTCGATGAGGAGTTCACCCTGGCCATCCTGGTAGATCAGCGGTTCCGGTATCTGATTGGAAGAGGGAGCGGAAGTCTGGACCTGTGAAAACTCGATCTTGTCGATATTGAAAAGGGGCATCGCCACGATGTTGAACCGCATGATCTGTTCCCCGGCGGTCAGGGTCATTCCAAAGGTGAGTTTTTTTGTGGCAACCCAGCTTCCGGTGGAACTGACCTGGAAGGTATCAGACCTTACCTGACCGATCTGAAGCTGGAAACTGCCGCCCGGTTTGGTGGTGGCATAATGGACATCCACCTGGTAATCACCCTCCTGCAACACCTGTAGGCTATATTCCATCCACTCCCCAGGAAGGGCATTGCCCACATGATAACCCGTGGAATTGATGTCGTAGATATCCACCGCTTCATCGGGCCTGTAGGCTCCAGCAATGTTCTGACCATCCATATCGTGGTAACTCAAGCCCTCTCCGCCAATATCAAAGTCTTCTGCCTCCACTATACCCGGGACCGGGATCGGGGCTCCCAGGAAATAATCCCTGATTTTTGGCACATAGGAAGGAACAAAGATCCGCAAAGGGTTGGAGTAGCCCATGCTTCCATCCGGGTAGTGCGCGAGGACCCTGTAATATGAATACTGTCCCTGGTCCTTGTTGTGATGCAGGCAGGAGGTGCTGTCGGCATGCACAGTGGCGATGGACTCAAAGGCAGAAGTCATAGCCCTTTGTTCAATGATCAGGCTGTCCTGGCCCCCTGATCCGCTGTTCCAGCTGATTCTTACTAGTGTATCCTGGACGATGGTCATTCTGCTGATGGTGGGTGATCCCGGGGAACTATGGATCAGGATGTCCTTCACCTCGTCCCAGCTCCTGAGGGAGCGCTCCATGATCCTGAAAGATCCCCCGTCATCCCAGGCGCAGGAGGTGAACCCATACTTTTGCGAGAGGTTCACATAGGCCCTGTAGTGCCTCATGCGTGAATTGTATTCTGCGGTCCGGTTGCACCCGAATTCTCCCAGGAAAACGGGAATGTTGTGTTGCACCGACCACGCTTTTACCGCTGCAAACTTGAGATCCAGTTCCTGGAGTTGCACCGCATTGCCGAAACTCCCGGTCCCTTCCAAACCGAAGGGCCACGGGTCATACGAATGGAAGGAGCCAATTAAAAACGGGTCGTCAGGGATGGCCATGGCGATCAAATCTTCTGAGCCACCCCAGTTGTGGCCCTGGATGATCACATTCCGTGTGGGGTTGGTCCTCCTGATGATGGTGAGCACCCTCTGGTGCAATTCGTCATTCTGTGCTTTGGTCAGTCCATACGGTTCATTGATGATCTCGAAGATCAGTTTCTCAGACTTATCCCTGAACCTGACTGCGATCTGGGACCAGATGCTGTCGAAGCGGGCCCGTTTGACCGGATTTGCATAGTCCTCCTTGATCCACTCCTCATGGTGGGCGTTGATCACGATAAACAGGTCCCTGGAGAGGCCCCAGTCCACCACCTCTTCCACGCGGTCCATCCACGATTCGGCCACCTGGAACGGGGCCTCGGTGTCGGTGTGGTTGTCCCACCTGACCGGCACCCTCACCACATCAAATCCGGCCTCTTTGTAAAGGTCGAAATAGACCTCCTCGGCAGGAGGATTGTTCCAGGCGTCCTCATAGGGAGGTTCCAGGGTATTTCCCATGTTGATGCCCCGGATCATCCTGGAAACTGCTTCCTGGGGGGTCATCTGCGCCATCGAGGTGAGTGTTAAAACTATCGTTGCGCTAAAGGTGACCAACGTCTTCAATCCATTCATATTCATTATTTTACATCTTTCCATATCCTGATTCTAATTGCTCCTATTCCTGTTTTATAAACGATCCTCCAAAGATCTCGGGTCCAATGGTGTACCTGATCCGGTACATACCGGGAGGAAGGCCTTCAATTGGAACAAGCACCCGTGGGCCTGCAATGTACCCCTGTGTCATGATGCGTCCCATCATATCGGTGATCTCGAAGATCCCTCTCTTTTCTCCACCTGCCAGATCGATCCGGATATAATTCCTGGCCGGGTTGGGCCTGATCCTTAATCCGGTTTCAGCAGCGCCCTGTTCCGCCCTGGTCAATCGCTCCATCTGGATGTGGAGGCTGGTATCGGCCAATGGTACAAGGCTCCCTGCAATGGTGCCATATCCCTCCTTCTCTGCAATGTATGACTGGATCTCGCCGGTGGGGATTTTATCGAACCTGGATATGCCAAGTGAATTGGATACAACCTCCCGGCCATTCAGTGTGACACTGGCCAGGTTTACGGGAGTGGTACCGTCCCTGAGCCAGATCTTGACCTCCGCATGGGTTGCTTCCATTTTGTAACAGAGTGTTGTGTCTCCTGCGATGCGCACCGAATCGGTGACTCCCGGGTAGTTTTCCTTCTCAATGAGGAGGGAATGGGTTCCTGCGGCCAAGGAAAAAGTGGTCCTTCCGTTAAGGTCTGTGAACCGGACGTTCCCGTTGAGCTGGATGCTGGCCCCGATCAACCCGCGTCCCGTATGGAAATCTGCCAGACAAACGGAAGCAAGGAAAATTGGTTCCACCGGCATCAGCAGGAGATCTATGAGGGTATCGGTCCTGACATCAAGGGTCCCTTCAAAAGGGATGTATCCGTCCACTTCCACCCGGTACCCTGATACACCTGCATGATGGGTATAAAGTGCTGTGCCGAGCTCATCGGTGAACCTTGATTCCTGCGCAAACTTGATGGAAGCACCCTTAAGGGGCACCACACTTCCTCCGGGAGCACTCCCGCTTATCCTGAACAGGATCTTTTCCTGTGTGGAAGGAACAGTGATCCTTTCCGATACCATGCTGTCAAGTTTCAGCACCACCCGGGCATAGCCGGGATCTGTGACCTGGTTCACCTGCTCAAGGGGATCATTCTGGTAATCATACAGCTCAGCTGCGAAAAGGGTTCCGTCCGGATTAACCCACCGTGTATATCTGTACCGGCCGGTCCTGAGGGAATATCCCATTTTCCCGTTGCGGGGATACTGGCTAAGGGCCCCTTCCCTGAGGGTGGACAGGGTGTCCCGGAAGATCCCCGTGAGGCTCTCACCCTCGAAAAAGGCCGGGATCTCCAGGCCTGCCAAATCGCAAATGGTGGGGGCGATATCGGTGAATTCGGTGAGGGCCGGGCTGTGTGCCCCCCGGTTAGGCTGACCGGGGTAGCTGATGACCAGCGGTGCATGGGTGGCCTCTTCAAAATTGGAGTGTTTACACCAGAGCTGGTGGTCACCCAGGTGCCATCCATGATCACCCCAGAGCACAATGGCAGTATTGTCCTGGAGCCCGAGCTCAGTCAGCCGGACCACCACCTGGCCAATCAGGAAATCAATATAACTTGCAGCGGCGTAATAACCGTGGATCAGTTCAAGCTGCA
>JAHEEC010000108.1 GCA_024640885.1 Bacteroidota bacterium
GTGGGGTGGAAGACCGGGTTCGAACCGGCGACCTCTGGAACCACAATCCAGCGCTCTAACCGACTGAGCTACATCCACCGTTTGGGAATGCAAATTTACAATTTTTTTTATTCAGGAAATTCCGTCCGGTGAAATTTTATTGTCCCCCTTGAAAGAATCTCACCGGAGCGGGTCCCATCTCTTCTCCCCTGGGGGGCCGAAGGATCGCTCCGCACGGTCCAGCACCAGGACCCAGTCGTTCCCACGCCCACCGGTTTCAGGAGTGAATGACCTCACCCCATCTGCGGGGATCTCCCCCAGTGCTTTCGCCTCTCCGTTCCTGCAGTTGTACCACCACCCCCGGGCAAGGGGCCAGCCGCACAGGCCCAGGTCGAGTTCAGCCGTCCATCCCGTGGGGATATAGACCATCAGGTACTCCGCCCCGCGGGTGGCCACAATAAAATCCGTTTCCGGCACGTAACTGTTCTTCACGATCCCGTTAAAGGGAATGCGGTCGGTCATGGGCCGGCTCTCCATCAACCTGCGGAGGTGACCCATATCCCAAGCCCCGGGCAGGTCCAGGTCATCATACCAGTTATTGCGGGCATACCCCACCGGATCCCTTCCGGGAGCAAGCATTTGCCAGATGGCATGACAGCCGTATGTGTGGCCAAATCCGCCGGTAAATAGATTCCAGTAGGCCGCCTGCCTCACATCGGCATCATCGAACCAGCCCAGTGTCCCGGGCAACCAGGCGTGGGGATGGTCCTCATATCGTGGCTCCCCGTCAAGGGTGGGCTTCACAGGGATCCTGTCATAGTCAGGGACCATCAGTTTGATGTATGCTGCATAGGATCGTTCCCCATGCCCTGTCTGCATCATGTTAAAATCGAGCCACTCCTGGTCATGGAACCACCTGGAAGAGCTGTTCCCGCCCATGGGGTGATAGGTCATCAGGTGGTTTGGGTCCGCTCTCCTGATCCCCCTTGCCAGTGCGTTCCAGACCGGGAAATTATCCCCTCCCCCGCTGCGGTCCCCTCCGTTGATCCAGATGATATTCTTCACCTCCCTGTATCTTCTTCCAAGGATCTCCCCATACGCTTCGGCATTCTGCTCATCGAAGATTACAGGGCCTGTCCCCCATTGCCGGTCCACCTTATCTCCCCAGGTGGGTAACAAACCTATGAACATGCCCTTCTCCTCCGCCCTTTTAATGACCCAGTCCACATGGGAAAAATACTTTTCGTTGATCTGCCCGGGATCGTTTCCAATGAGCGGGACCTCCCCTTCTGCATTGGGTGTATTGAGTCCGTCCAACTCGGCAAGGATCACCGCCTGGATCACCGTAAACCCCTTTTTTCTCCTGTTTTCAAGGTACACTTCGGCCTCATCTTTTGACAGCCGGTGGAAAAGTTCCCAGGCGGTATCACCCAGCCAGAAGAACGGGGTCCCATCCTCAAATACCAGGAAACGTTGGTTTTCGGAAACCACCAGCGATCCGTGGCTGAACTCCACCGGCGGACCTCTCCAGCTCTTCTCCTGGGCCATGCCCGAAAGGGACCACCATCCCAGCAGCATTACCATGGAAATGTGCTTCATCTCTTTAAGGCTTTAGTTGAACGACTCGCTGAAACTGTTGGTTGTAGCTTTCCATCACCCCGGTCTGACCATAACGTTCCATCACCAGAGTGCGAATACTCCATGCTTCATATTCATGGATCTTCTGTATCATCTGCTCCATGGCATCGGCCAGCTGACCCGGGTGCTCCGGATCAACCAGGAGGCCACATTCTCTCGTTACGATGTGGTCAGGGCCGCCTGAACGGGTGGCGATGACCGGCAATCCGGTGGCCATGGCCTCAATGAGGACGGCCCCGAATGCCTCATACCTTGAGGGGAGCACAAAACAATCAGCCCCCTGAAGCTCTTTTTGCATCTCATCCCTTGAGACCCTCCCCAGGAAATGCACCCGGTCACCCACCCCCAGCTCCCTGGCCCGCTGCTCAAGCTGTGTGCGCAGGGATCCCTTGCCTGCAAGCCTTACATGAAAGGGAACGCCGGTGCGGTCCATTACCAACCTGACCGCTTCAAGCAACAGGTCGATGCCCTTCACATGCTCCAGGCGGCCGGCCCAGATAAAGTGGAATGGATTGTGTTTGCGGGGCTCAGGCGGAGGCAGGAACATATCTTCCCGTATCATATTGGGAATCACCACGATCTTCTCCACGATCCAGGGCATCAACTCCTCCAGTCCCCTGCGCAAACTTTCGGAGACCAGGACCAACTGGCTGCAATTCCGGTAGGCCTTCTCAAAGAAAGGAAGAAAGAAGGGCTTTACCATTCTCCGGGCTTTCTCGGTGCTCCAGACAAAGAAACTCCGGTGTTCCACCACCAGGTATGGAATCCCGTATTTTTCCCTGATCAGGAAGGCCGCATAACCAGCCCAGGTAACGCTGTGGGCAAGGATCAGATCGGGTTTCCCGAATTGTTCCTCGTATCTTTTATAAGACCTCCGGGTTTTGGCAGCCCACCCCCGGATGTTATATTTTTCACTTCCGGGAACCTTCAGGTAGGAATGCCTTTGCACACGCAGGCCGTTTTCCATAACCGTTCCCGGTGGAAGCAAGGCCCGGGGGCCGGCCTGCAAAAGTTTCCTGATCCCCACCATGCGGATCACCAGCACGTCCACCTGCCATCCTGTCTGCCGGATGGCCTCGCTGTGTTCCTTAAAAAAGTATCCCCCATCCGGCGGGTACCAGGAAGGAATGATCAGTATGCGGGAAGTCCTGTCCATTCAATCAGAGCTTCCTTCGGGTAATTTCCATGTGATAGTATTCTGAGGGAATAAACGGGAACTCTGCCGTGCGGGAGGGCAGGCTTTTCCCTGTAAAGATTGCACATTTTGTATGGGCCACATGATAGACCTGTGCGGCCCGCCCCGCACCGACCCCATCCAGGATTGCTGCCATTACTTCAAATCTCACCTTGTCGGGATGATGCCCGTAATCATGCCACACCACCACACTGTGCTCATGCACCAGGTGTTCGAACACATTCCTGGTATCACTCACGATGAAGTCATGGTGATGGTCCCCGTCAATAAACAGGAGATCAAATTTCATCCCCAGCGAGGCATAATCAAAGCGCCTGGAATCACCCCTCAACTGGACCACATTCTCCAGTTCCCTGGAGAACATCCGGTGCGCCTCAACGGTCTTTTCATGCATTCCCAGGGCCCGCATCTGCTCATCGGTAAGACACAGGGTGTGGCAGCTTTTTGCCCGGCCGGCAACAGCACTGACACTCTCGCCCCTCCAGGTGCCTATTTCGAAATAGCTGCAATCCCTTATCCCCGCTGCCAGGCCCACGAGCAACATCATATCTGTGGGTAGCGATCCCCCGTCCAGGAAGGTCATGGGCCCAATCTCCAGTGAGTCCTTCTTCACCAGCTGATCCATGGTGATCACCGGGAGCCCTTCGGGCAATCCATGCTTCTTTGCCACATAGGTTTGCCACGTATCCTCATGGGTGAGCACGCGGTTCAATAATACCGGTTTCCGGGCGACCCACCAGAGGGCCTTCAATGCTTTTCCTATCTTACCCATCGATCTCTCCAGGGATTTGGGCCGGTTGCACACCTGGCGGGTTGTTCTTCAACAACCTGATATACCAGAGCAGGCTGTAACCGATCATCAGGGTGCTGACCCCGCTGTAAAATATTAGTCCAATATATACATTTTCCATGACCACGCCCACCATCAGACCGCCCACCCTGGTGACCAGCCTGACACCGTCAATGATCATGGCCACCCGTTGTTTTTTATAGAGGTCAGGGATGAAGGAGAGGGGCATGGTCAGGCTCACCATAAAGATCCAGGGAAGCATGATCTGTGCATAGCGTCCTGCTTCAATCCACTTCTCCCCGAAAAGGAACCCGAAAATTTCCGGGGCAAAGATACCCGCGAGGATAAAAGGGACCAGCAACCACTGGACGGTTCTCCTGATAAAGAGCCGCACCTCCGGAAGGATCTGGGCCTCTTTATGCTGCTTTTCCACGAATCGCTGGAACATCACCTGGTAAAATGCCCCCGCGACAAGGTTCACGGGACGGTAGAGGATCATGTATCCGAAAGTATAGTATCCGGCGATGGCCGTGGAGAAATTTGAGCTGAAGATAAATACGGGCAGGGCACCTGAGAAATTGTTGATCAGTCCCTGCCACATGTTGTACCTGGGAAAAAGGCTGTATTGCCTGCCCAACCTTTTCATCTCCGAAAAATTCAGCCATCCTGCCTTTTTTCTCTGGGCTGATGCATGCACCGCGAAAAATATGAGAAAGCCGATTAGTTGTCCGAATACCACCCCGAAGATCAGTCCGGCAGCTCCCACCACCACCAGGCCAAGGCCCAGCTTCATGAGCGAATTTCCCAGGCTCTGTCCAATGTTGGCACCCGCAATCAGTTTATATCTTTTTTCCCGGTTGGAATAGTTTCGAAAGGAGGTGAAGAGCCCCACCAGCAAAGTGGAAAGGGGTACCAGGTAGAGCCAGCTGGAGATCTCTTCACTGCCCAGCAATCTGCAGATGAGCCCGTTGAAAGGGACCACCACCAGCAATAGAAGCAGGCTCACCCCCACACTGATCAGGCCCGACAAACCCAGCAGGTTCACCGAGTCGCGGTCACTTTTTGGCAGCAGGATGGCCAGTTCATACTTGGCAGTGGAGAAGATGATGGTGATGTTGAGGATATTCATATAGAGTCCGAAAACCCCGAAATCTTCCTCGGTGTATATCCGGCTCAGTACCACGTAAATGAGTACCGAGAACACCTGTGCGATAGTGGTACCCGAGATGAGGGTGGCCACATTCTTAAAAAACTCGTTCTTCCAGATATTCCGTATGGCCCCGATCATGATCAAAAGTAAGAATTATACTGCAAATCTGTCAGTGTTTGCACTTAACTATTGAGTGGCACACGATTTGATAAAGTCAATAGATATAAAAAAATTATATTTGAAGCAAAATTGAAGGAAATGAGAGCAATGAGATCATCCAATCCCGTCATGTCGGGTAAGATTTTTGAGAAGATTGGCGGGATCACCGCAGGTGAGAATACAATGACCATCAATGGAACCATCAATAAGATCGGGATCATGCTGTTACTGGTCATTGCAGCAGCGGCCTATACATGGAAGATGGTGACCGGTGCAAATCCGGGCAGTGCCGGTACCCTGGCGATCGTTGGGGCCATCGGGGGATTCATCCTGGCCATGGTGACTGTCTTCAGGCCCCAGTCATCGGCCATTACAGCACCCATTTATGCCATCCTCGAAGGCCTCTTCCTGGGTGCAATCAGCGCCATTATCAATTCGGCCTATCCGGGAGTGGCCTTCCAGGCCGTCCTGCTGACCATCGGAACTCTGTTCACCATGCTGTTCCTCTACAGGTCGCAACGGATCAGGGCCACACCGAAATTCAGACGGGGGGTGATGATGGCCACCGGGGCTGTATTCTTTGCCTATTTGATCAGCTGGATCCTTGGTATGTTCGGAATGCCGATGGGGTTCATGCATTCCGCCGGGCCAATGGGCATCCTGATCAACCTGGTGATCATTGTGATCGCTGCCCTGAACCTGATCATGGATTTTGACTTCATCGAGAAGGGTTCACAGATGGCTGCCCCCAAATACATGGAGTGGTACGGTGCATTCGGACTGATGGTCACATTGATCTGGCTGTATATCGAATTCTTAAGGTTGCTTTCCAGGTTTGCAGGAAGAGACTAACCTGGTGATTGAGTTATAAAGTCATCAAGTTCAAAGTACTTTATGGGGGAATTGGAGGAATATTTTAAGCAGTTCCGGCAAGGCATCATCGGGAATGATGCCGCCTTTGAATCCCCTTACGGGACCAAACCGGTGTTGTATGCTGACTGGATTGCCAGCGGGAGGCTCTATGCGCCCATCGAGAATAAATTATTGACCCAGTTCGGTCCCTATGTGGCCAATACCCACTCCGAGTCCACCCTCACCGGTACACTGATGACCAAGGCCTATATTCGGTCACATCAACTCATCAAGAAGCATGTGAATGCAGGACCCAATGATGTGATCCTCACCTCCGGATTCGGGATGACCGCCGTGATCAACAAGCTGATGAGGATCCTCAGCCTGAAAGGTTGTGGAGGAAAAGATGGGGATTGTATGAAGGGCGCCGAGAGGCCGGTGGTTTTTATTACCCATATGGAACATCACTCCAACCACACCTCCTGGTTCGAAACCACTGCAGATGTGGTGATGATCGAACCGGATCAGGAGCTGCAGGTTGATCTTGAGGACCTCAGGGCCAAACTGGAACAGTACAAGGACCGTAAGTTCAAGATCGGATCGTTCACTGCCTGCTCAAACGTAACCGGAGTAAAAACCCCCTACTACAAGCTCTCCAGGCTGATGCACGAATACGGCGGACTGGTTTTTATCGATTTCGCCGCCAGTGCTCCTTACATGGAGATGGATATGCATCCTGAGGATCCCATGGAAAAACTCGATGCCATTTTCTTTTCACCCCATAAATTCCTTGGCGGACCGGGCTCTTCCGGTGTGCTGATCTTTGATAAGGCCATGTATACAGCAGATGTGCCGGACAACCCGGGCGGTGGGACAGTGGACTGGACCAATCCCTGGGGAAAGTACAAGTATGTGGATGACATTGAAGTCAGGGAGGACGGGGGCACACCTGGATTCCTGCAATCCATCAGGGCTGCACTGGTCATGGAGCTCAAATCGCAGATGGGAGTGGAAAATATCCTAAACCGGGAGAAAGAGCTGCTTCAGATTGCACTTCCCGGTTTAAGAAGAATAGAGGGTGTGGAGATCCTGGCCAATAATGTGGACGACCGGCTGGGAGTGATCTCATTCTACCATCCGGAGATCCACTTCAATCTTTTCGTAAAATTGCTCAATGACCGATACGGCATACAGACCAGGGGCGGATGCGCCTGTGCCGGCACCTATGGCCATTTCCTCCTGCAGGTCTCCTATGATCAATCCCAGGAGATCACAGACAAGATCAGCCATGGGGACCTCTCGGAAAAGCCCGGCTGGGTGAGATGGTCCCTGCATCCCACCATGACGGATGCCGAAGTGCATCATGTGCTGGATGCGGTAAAAGAGATCACCCTTCACCACAGCGAATGGGCCGAAGATTATGTTTACCTCTCCAAAAAGAACGAATATTTACATCACTCGCAGGTACATGACTCGCTCGAGGATAAGATGATGGGTGGGTGGTTCTCACTCTGAAATCTCCAGTTCAAAATCCCCGGTAAGGTATCAAATCGTTGGCGTTAACTGCCGGAAAACAGAAAGGGAAGAGGCTGTGGATGAGTCAAAAATTCCTCAATTATAAAAATGAGCTTCCATTATAATTAGAATATTTGTTTTGAAGTTCCCGCAAACATTTTTATCTTTGCATTCCGTTTTGAAAATAGCATCGAGACAGAAAACAAAAAGACGATGAAAAAAGAGATACATCCAAAGAATTACAGGCTTGTTGCTTTCAGGGACATGTCCAATGGATTTACGTTCCTGACCAAATCTACCGCCGGGTCCAAAGAGACTGTCAAGCTTGAGGATGGGAATGAATATCCCCTGATCAAACTTGAGATTTCCAGCACCTCCCATCCCTTTTACACAGGTAAGATGAAGCTGGTGGATACAGCCGGACGGGTTGATAAATTTATGAACCGGTACAAGACACACCTGGATAAGAAGAAAAAATAGGAGGCACACCCCCTCTTTATAGAAGCCATCCCGAAAACGGGGTGGCTTTTTTTGTATTTTTAAAACAAAAAAATGCAATTGATCCTATTCGATGATCACTCATGGGACAACCTTCTCCCCCTCACATTTACCCGCCCTCTCTCCGGCCTGAGGGTCGGGATCCTTACCATAGCCGAAAAGTGGGAGAAAGAGCTCAACAGTGCATCATCCAACCTCACACGGGAGCACCTTTCCGCCAAATACCCCTTTCATCAGGGACATGACAATCTCCTGATCAATGGATCCTTATTGCCGGACCACGGCATTGTAAAAGCCATCCAGGCCCTTAAGACAGGGGAGTCACTGGAAGCGGGGAACACCCTGCTGGCCGCCAGGACAACCCGTGAAGGAGCCAGTCAATTCATGGTTGATCACTGGCTTGGAAAAGGGAAACCCTATGCAGGGGAGGTGGCCATCCTGGACTTCCCGTGGAAGATCTTTGCGCTGAACGGACAGGAGATCGAAGCCGATTTTACAAGGATCACCCATGGCAGAAAGAGTGCCATGTTAAGTGAAACCGTACGGGTGCAGAAACCTGAGAATGTATTCGTGGAGCAGGGATTCAGAGGGGAACATTTTACACTGAATGGCTCTTCGGGACCGATCTACCTTGGTGCAGACAGTGAGATCATGGAGGGAAGCGTGATCAGGGGTCCCTTTGCCCTCTGTGAGGAGGGCATTGTCAAAATGGGAGCCAGGATTTACGGACCCACCACCATAGGCCCCTCCTGCAAGGTGGGTGGAGAGATCAACAATTCGGTTTTACAGGGCAACTCAAACAAGGCCCACGATGGTTTCCTGGGAAATGCAGTCATCGGTGAATGGTGCAACCTGGGGGCAGATACCAACTCTTCGAACTTGAAGAACAACTATGCAGAGGTTTCCATCTGGAATTATCCCAGCCAATCCTTCATCAAGACCGGGCGCCAGTTTTGCGGCCTGATCATGGGTGACCATTCCAAGTGCGGGATCAATACCATGTTCAATACAGGTACGGTGGTGGGCGTATCAGCCAATATCTTCGGGCCCGGCTTCCCTAGCAATTTCATCCCCTCCTTCAGCTGGGGCGGAGCCGATGGTTTCACCACATACAGGCTGGATAAGGCCCTTGAAACAGCGGGACGGGTCCAGGGACGCAAAGGGGGAAAGCTGTCGGATGAAGAGAGGGGAATCCTGGAGTATATCTTCGCCAGGGGGATATCACCCGGCTACTGATCAAGCAATTCGTCAAAATCCTCGGACAGCTTAATATCTTTCTGCCAGTCATAAAGGGTGAGGCCCCTCAGGTTGTAGTAATAGTCCCAGTAATTCCTCAATGCCTGCACAAAACCCCTTCGGGCCACATCCTTCTCCTCCAGGGCCACATTCAGGTCCAGCACGTCGATCTTCCCGATGAGGAAACGTTGCTTGGTAACCTCATACCGGAGATCCGCTATGGTATCTGCCTTTGAGGCGATGGCCACCTGGTCGTCCTGGAGGTTGAACTGCATGACCTGAAGGAAGACATTCTCATCAAAATCGATCTGGGATTGCCTCACATCGGTCTTTACAACTTCTTCGGCTGACTGTGCCATGCGATACCGGCCCCGGCCCAGTCCCCAGTCAAGGATGGGAACCTGCACTCCCACTTCAACCCTCTGTTGGTTGAGTGGGTTCTGATAGGCTGCACTTAGCTCCTCGGCCACCTGGCTCAGGCCGAACTGCGCAAAGAGGTCCGCCCGCAATCCCTTCTGGGACCTTGCCTCTGCCACCTGTCGTTCCGCCTCAAGCAGCTGTCGCTCCATGTTCAGGAGCTCCGGATTATTGTCCTTGGCTTCTGTGAGTGTTCTGACATAATCCAGTTGAATGTCGGGAATCTCCCTGGGAAGAGTCAGTTGCAGGCTCACCCTTTCACTGAATCCAAGGAAGGACCTTAGCCTGGATTTCCTGAGCTCCAGGTCGATGGTGGCTTCATTCAAAGCCGCTCCGGCATTCAGGTAGCTCAATTCCATCTGCAACAATTCATTCTCAGCGATGGTTCCGAGCTGGTACCTTCCCTGTGCGATCTGGAACAGGGTATCGTTGTTGGCATAGTTCTTCCTGGCAATTTCCAGGTTGATCTGGGCCAGGGCCAGGTCAAAGAAGCGTCCCACAGCCCGCTGGCTGACCACCTCCAAAGAGTTGATATACAGCAACTTCGCCTCCTCGTATTTCATGGGTTCGATCTTGCGGTCCCACTTTAGTGAGTTGTAGCCGTTGATGGGCTGCATAAAGCCGATGGTTACCGGGTAAGCCAGGTATGAAGTAGGTGGCTCCTCCCCAAAATTGTCGTTGCGCTGAAGTTGGGAAGAGGCGAAGATCCGGCCCCCGGTAAAGGGGATATTCTGGTTCAGCTGCAGATCCAGGGAGGTACGCATGTTGGACTTGGTAACGAATTTTTCCGATCCGTCAGGTTGGGTCACACTCTCCATGGTATTGTTCAGGGAGGGGATGGTTGCCTCCATGGTCAGCCCCGGCCTCTGTCCTGCCAGGTGGGTCCGGTATTCCCAGTAGCTGCTTCTGAACTGGTGCCTCGACATCAGGGCCATCAGCGACTGCTCCTTTGCAAGTTCAATCACCTCGGAAAGGGTGAGCATTTTCAATTCTGTCTCGGCCAATGGCTGAGCTATAACTTTTACACCTATAACAAGTGAAATGATTAAGACTGGAATGCGATACATGTTATTCATACCTTAAGGATTCTATGGGGTCTTTCTCTGAAGCACGTTTCGCCGGTGAGTAACCGAAGATCACGCCCACTGAGGCGGAGACCATGAAGGAAATCAACACACTCACAGGGGTCACGATGGTAAGGATATCGGCAAATCTGGTGATCAATACCGAAGCAACGATCCCGATAAAAACACCGATCAATCCCCCTGAAACACTGATCAGGACTGCCTCGGCCAGGAATTGGACCACAATATCCTTCTTCTGTGCCCCGATGGCCAGCCTGGTTCCAATCTCCTTAATCCGTTCCATCACCGACGCGAACATGATATTCATGATCCCGATCCCTCCCACCAGGAGGGATATGCTGGCAATGGCACCCAGCACAATGTTGAAAATATCTTTTGTTCTTTGCTCCTGTTTCAGCAGGAGTTC
>JAHEEC010000109.1 GCA_024640885.1 Bacteroidota bacterium
TCAGCCTGGATAACCTGGCCATCACCCATATAGAGTCTCATGCTCCTGAGAAAGCCCTTCCGTTGTTGCAGGAGGCGCTTCAAATCGCTGAGAAGACCGAGAATCTTTATCTGAAAGAATCCATATTGATCAATTTTGCCCAGGCATTCCAGCTCATGGGAGACTTTGACAAAATTCGTTACTACGCGGAAGCAGGCCTTCAATTGGCTGAGGATCTTGATGACGTCTCCGGGGAAGCCAGTGCTTATCTTAAATTAGGGTATTATTACCTGTTTAAAGACCGTACGGGTGAGGCCTTGAAATTTGCCCATCTTTCTGAGAGTGCGGCATCCTCAGCAAATCTGGGAGAACAGCTGGCAAATGCATATTTACTGCTGGGGCAGATATCCCTGGCCAGAAAGGAGTATTTTGATTCCCAGAAGTTTCAAAGTATACATGATTCCATTGAAAACCTTGCGGTGAATATGAGGATCCTGAATAACATCCAGGATCTGGATACAAAATATGAAACCGAGAAAAAGGTTCAGCAGATCAGTGAATTGGAACACGACAGGGCGATCCAGGAGTTGCGCATCAGGCAAAACAGGTTAATCCTGATTATCCTGGCCGGAATCATCTTCACTATTCTGGTGACAGGCTTCCTGCTCTTCAGAAGCAACCGGCAAAAACAATTGATCCTGAACCAGGAAAATGAATTGCATGAACGCCGGATTGCCGAGCTTGAGATTGAAAAACATCTCACCGCAACCGAAGCGATGCTGGAAGGTCAGGATGCTGAAAGAAAAAGGCTCGCCAGGGACCTTCACGATGGATTGGGAGGAATGTTGTCGGGTATAAAACTCTCCTTCATGAATTTACAGGATTTGATCACCAGATGCCTGGACGATCAGCAACAGTTTGATCGCAGCCTGGATATGCTGGATGGAGCCATCAGTGAACTGCGCAGGATCGCTCATAACCTGATGCCTGAAGTCTTATTGGAATTCGGACTGGATAGTTCAATCAGTGATCTCTGTGATCAGATCACAAGAAACGGTGCGCTAAACGCATCCTATCAGTCCACGGGTCTGGAAAAATTTCATCCGGATCAGACCACTTCGGTCATCATTTACCGCATTGTGCAGGAGCTTCTCAACAATACAATTAAACATGCATCGGCTGACCAGGCATTTGTTCAACTGGATTTCCATAACGATAACCTGGGGATCACTGTGGAGGACAACGGTTCAGGGTTTGATACCTCCGTGCTTCTGACATCAGCGGGTATTGGTTGGAAGAATATTCAGCACAGGGTGGAGTATCTGATGGGGAAAATCGATGTTCAATCTGCACCCAATCGGGGTACAACGATCAATATCGATTTGCCTTTACAGGTCAGCTAGGTAAAATCCTTGTCCTCGATCAGTCCGTTCTGGGTAATAAACCTGACAAGCGAAGCAGTATTTTTCATCTCAAACTTGAACAGCAGGCTTTTGCGATGCGTATCCACCGTAGATGTACTGATAAAAAGCTTCTTTGCAATCTCCACATTGGTCAGGCCTTCTGCGATCAGCTTAAGAACCTCCTTTTCCCGCCGGGTGATGAAGGGTAAAGCAGATTTATCCTTCAATGCAGATTTTAAGGCATCGGAGGCACCATGGCTCAGGTACCTCTTTCCCTCGAATGCCAGGTGAATGGCTTTGGAAAGCTCCTGTTTGCTGGCATTCTTTAACAGATAACCTGTGGCGCCATTTTCCATCATCTTCATCACAAATGATTTTTGATCAAAAGTGCTCAAACCAAGGATCTGAATCATCGGGTATTTTTCCTTAACCTCCTTACACAGTTCTATCCCGCTTTTATCAGGCATGCTGATGTCCATCAGAATCACATCGGGTTGTTCCTGCCTCAGGAAGGCCATGCATGATGCTGCGTTAGAGGCATAACCAATGAGTTCAATCTCATCATCATGTTGCAGCAGCGATCGAATGCCTTCAATAACCATGTAGTGGTCATCCGTAATAAATACCCTGATTTGATTCATTCTTGATGGTCGTGATCAAAGATAAATAATCCACATTCAAAGATCATAGGTTGCCGGATCAAATAAATCCCCTTTTTCAGGGAGTTTTTATCCTTGGATTCCAATTAATTTTCCTACTGCCATTGAAACTAAACGAAAGGGAAAACACAATGAAAAAGAATTTACTTTTTGGAGTGGGAGCATTGCTGTGTGTGACTGCAATTCCTCAAAGCATTCCCAATTTACCAATACCCATTGGTGTGGGAAGTGCGGAAGTGCACAGGGGGTACATCTACTATTTCGGAGGTTCAACCAGTTACGGCGGCAGTACCCGCTATCCGACCATTTACAGGTATGATGGCAATAGCTGGGAAAATTACGCTGCAATGCCCGATAATGATGTCTGGGGTATCAGTTCTGCAGTAAAGGGCGACAGCGCATTTGTATATGGAGGGTATGCATTCGGCAATAATAAATTAAGAATCTATGATTTCGTGAATAACACCTGGGAGTATGCCGCCAGCAGTCCTGATATCGGTGCATATTCGGGTCATACCATGGAAATCTATAATAATACCTTATACATGTTCCACAGGACTTTCGTCTATAAGTATGACATACACGGCAACAGCTGGTCCATGGGAACAGATTCAGAAGTAGGCGGTGACTGGTTATCTTCAACGGTATACCAGGATGAGATCTATTTGTCCGGTATGACAAATGGCAAGTTTTATAAGTACAGTCCGGCAAGCGATCAATGGACCCAGCTTGCGGACCTTCCTTATCCTGTGAAGGGTGCTGCATTAAACACTGTGGATGATAAAATATATTCTGTGGCAGGAACATCCGGTTCCCAGGGCGGTACCTTCAATAACACACTGGTGTATGATGTGGCCACTGATCAATGGAGCGATGCCGGGATTTTTATCAGTGCCAACAGGGATTACCTGGCAGGTGTTTTCTACAAATACAACCTTTACGTGATCGGTGGTCTTGATTCGGATGCAAGTGCAGTGGATAATGTGGAATTTATTGTTGCAGGAATACAAAGTGCTGTTCAGCCAGATCATTACGCATCGGGAGGCTTTGAATTATCTCAGAACTACCCAAATCCATTTAACTCATCCACCAGTATCCGTTACACAATTCCTTCTGCAGGCCAGGGCGGACCAGATCGGTCAACTGTCTCATTAATCGTCTATGATGTGGTAGGTGCTGAAGTAGCCGTCCTTGTAAACGAAACCATGTCAACAGGCAGTTATGAAGTAAATGTTGACGGATCAGCGCTAGCCTCAGGTGTATATTTTTATACACTGCAAGCCGGTCCGTTTTCTGCTACGAAAAAGTTACATTATATCAAATAACAGTTGCAATGAAGATCTTGAGATATTACATGTTCGCAGTTACTTCAGTAATGCTTTTAGTCTGTAACTCCTGCAGCAAGGAGGATGGACCTATAGTCGATGATCCGGGCTCACCCATTATTACTGAATTTGGAGAACCTCTGGGTCAGGCTAACGAAGTTACAATTGGTCCCGAAGGGGGGACCATTCATTCATCCGATGGATTGTTGTCGGTGACTATTCCTCAGGGAGCCTTATCCGGTTCAACGGTGATAACTATTCAACCTGTTACAAACCAGGCACCGCTTGGATTGGGAAACGGGTATCGCCTGGGACCAGAAGGTTTAAGCTTTGAAAATCCGGTTACCCTGACGTTTCATTATAGCGAGGAGTTATTGGATTCAAACCCCGCAGAATTTCTGTGGATTGTTTTCCAGGAGCCTGATGGCAGTTGGAAAGCCATGTTAGAAAGTGCTCTAAATAGTGATGCTAAAACCGTAACTGTCGAGACTTCACATTTCAGTGACTGGTCGGTAGGAAGGTTTGTTGATTTAACACTAAATCCTGTCTCAAAATCAGTAAAAAAAGGAGAAAAAGTGGAACTTGCTGTTACAGGATTTTCCAATCGCGAAACGAGTATTGGTGATAAGACTGTTCAATTAGTCCTTAAAGCGGGGAAATTAGATATCTTTTGGTTAAAGAGACTTGGGTTAGAGACAATTAATTGGAAGGTTGTTGAATGGACCCTCAATGGGGTGAAGTCCCCCGTTTCAAATAATTTTGGAAATCTCCAGTCTAAGGAGTATACAGCGAGCTACACGGCACCATCAAATGTACCAGAATCAAATGTTGTTGCAGTAACTGTTGAACTGGAAACTACTAATTCTGAGGGTATAATATCAACCTTTTATCTGACTTCAAAGATTACCATATACGAAAGTGATTTATATTTAATGGTTGAGTTCAGAGGGCAAACCTATATATACTATCAATATGGTTTTGACGGCACAGAAATAAAAGATCCCAATAGTTTTTCAATGGCTGTTTGCGGATTAACGGATCACCAACTTAATTTGGGAGGCATAACTTTTGTTAATGGTGAGGTAATAGATGCAATTGAAATCTATTTTGATCAACCTTCAAAGGGAAGCCGTGGCATAACAGGTATTGGGGACAATGGTAATGATCAACTGGATTTTTCCATAACAAATCCTTTTACTTACTATAATCTGACACAGGAAAACCGCAAAAAGGAGGGAGAAGCCTGTTATTTAGAAACAAATGAAACAAACCATGTTACAATGACGCTTAGCAAATACACCGGTGCATCACTTTCTGAGGTTGAAGGATCATTCAGAGGAACATTATATTACTCTGACGAAAACTATCAGGCTGATTGTATAAGCAGTACCCCGTACCCCATATCAGGAAGCTTCAAACTGTTATTGGCTACTCAATAAAAATGATGTGGAGTTGGTTTTCGGGATCAGATTCCGGAAGCCTTAAAAGGGGCGCCACAACCTGGCAAGCACCGCCAGATTTCTCATCCAACCAGTATTTCCATTACTGGAAATGCCGCTCCTGTAACCCTTCGATGACTACATTTGGCTTTTGGGATTTCTTCAGAAGCGAATATGGCTTATATTTATAAAATAGTCAAGAAAGGTATTCATAACTATTCCAAGCATTTCCAATTAAGGATTAATTGCTGCTTTTTTGCTTCGGCCACCTATCTTCTAACACCATATACAAATGGAACATAAACCACACTAACCTCATGTCAAAACAAAATCCTCTCAAGTCGACCCCCATTTTCCTGGCTTTCCTCGTAATGGGATTCGGGGATGTATCCGGACCGCTTACCAGCCAGCTTCAATCTGATTTCAGTCTGAGTAATTTCCAGGCTGGCCTGGTTACGTTCATGGCATTCATCATGTTTGGCCTGCTCTCCATTCCCATGGGTTTGTACCAGGATCGGAAAGGTAGGAAGCATGTACTCATGATGGGCCTTCTGGCTGCCCTTATGGGGATGCTCCTGCCCGTGATCGGGAAATATGAGTCCTTTATTCTGATCCTGGGTGGATTGCTTTTCCTGGGCACGGGGGCCACATTGCTGCAGGTAGCGGGAAATCCCATCATGCGGGATGTATCTCCGGAAGGGAAATACTCAAGGAACCTCTCCTTCGGACAGTTCGTAAAGGCCATCGGTTCATTGTCCGGATCTCTGATTCCGATCCTTGCAGCCCGCTACTGGGGCATGGACTGGAAGCTTCTGTTTCCCATTTACGGAAGTGTCATCCTGCTGGTAGTGATCATTCTCATGCTGACCAGGATTGAAGAGCATGCTGAAAAGGAGAACCCGGCCACCCTGAAATCGTGCCTCAGCCTCCTTAAAAATCCGTTTGTGTTGCTCATGGTGATCGGGATCTTCCTGTATGTGGGTTCTGAAGTGAGCATGAGTGCAAAGCTTCCCAACTTCCTGGAAGCGCATTTTGGGTACGATATCAAGGAGAAAGGGCTGATGGGCACCCTCTTCTTCTTCATCTCCCTGATGACAGGTCGATTCCTGGGGGGGGTGGTCCTTAACTGGCTTTCGCCGAAACGATTTTTGATCCTCACAAGTCTGCTTGCCATTGCAGGAATTGCAGGCTTGTTTGTTGTCCCGGGACAGGCCATGGCCTTTGTGCTTATTTTCACCATCGGGCTTGGATTTGCCAATATCTTTCCACTCATTTTCTCGATTACGGTGGATGCTCTCCCCGAGAGAAGCAATGAGATCTCCGGACTGATGGTCACTGCCATTATTGGGGGTGCCATCGTTCCCATCCTCTTTGGAGCAGTGGCCGACCTGTTCGGGTTGATGTCCGGTTTTGTGGTTCCAGGCCTCTGTATGGTCTATATTCTCTATATTGCTTCGAGAACTTCAAAATCATGATCCATGGATATTTTCAGTGATGACAGGGCAGTGCTGACCCTGGATGCAGGAGGGACCAATTTTATATTTAATGCCTACAGGGGGGGCAGGGCAATCCTGAAAGGGATCCGGAAAGATTCTCATGCCCATCACCTGGAAAGATGCCTGGCAACCATCAAGGAAGGATTCAGGGAAGTCATTGAGTCAATCAATGAGGACCCGGTGGCCATCAGTTTCGCTTTCCCCGGACCGGCGGACTACCCCAACGGAATTATTGATAATTCCAATAATCTGCCTGCATTTAAGGGAGGGGTACCTTTGAAAAGCATTCTGGAAGAGGAGTTCGGATTACCCGTATTTATTAATAATGATGGCGATCTGTTTGCCTATGGAGAAGCGCTCGGGGGTATCCTGCCCGAGATCAATTCCAGGCTTGAAACAGCAGGGAGCCCCAAAAGGTACCGCAACCTGGTTGGATTTACACTGGGAACGGGATTTGGAGGTGGATTTGTGTCCAACGGTCAGCTGATTACCGGCGACAACGTGACAGCGGCCGAGGTGTGGCTATTCAGCAACAGGTATCATCCATCGGTCAATACAGAGGAGGTGGTCAGCATCCGATCCGTTCAGCGATTTTATGCTGCTGATGCAGGAATTTCCTCTCCAAACGAACTGGAACCCAAGGACATCTATGAGATTGCAACAGGTACTCGGGAAGGAGACCAGGCAGCAGCCAAAAAGGCCTATGAACAGATGGGCCAGGCACTCGGAGACGCGGTGGCCAATGTACTCACTTTTACGGACGGTATCGCAGTGATCGGAGGGGGCATCACCGGGGCCAGTGAACTCTATATGCCTTCTGTAATGAAAGAACTGAAATCCAGGTTCGATCCATCAATTGAGGGATCGATGCCCAGGCTGGTGCAGAAGGTGTTCAACCTGGATGATGAAGGGGAGCAGGAGGAATTCTTCCGGGATTATTCCAAAACGCTTCCCATCCCGGGAACCGACAGGTCCATTGCCTATGATCCGTTACCCAGGTTGGCAATAGCCACGAGCCAGAGGGGAGCCACTGAATCCATTGCCCTGGGAGCCTATGCATTTGCGTTGCAGAAAATCGGTTCATGACGGTAGACCGGAGCATTCCGTAAATTGTAGGTACGTCATACCCTGCCGGAAGGATTAATACCCTTTTAATCACTACTTAATCCGCCTTTAATGTGCTCGGGGTACTTTTGGAAATAAGATATTCTCATGGCAAGTGTGTTTGAAAAAAGGGTGGAAGGCGATCCCCTGAAAATTGTACTTTACGATAATCTGGTCGAAAGCGTAGATTATGAGGCTTTTCGCAACATGAAGTTCCGGGTGCTGACCCGGGACCGGGAGGAGCCTGCACCAGTCAATTTTTATCAGTTCAGGGATTACTCAGTTTTTAAAGCGCCGACAGTTACTTTCGCACGAATGGTAAAAGCCAGGGGGGATTTAATATTTTCTGCCCTGGCATTTGTTGTACTGATCCCTCTTTTCATGGTCATCGGAATCATCATCACAAGGGGCTCCAGGGGACCAGTATTTTACAAGCAGGAGCGCATCGGGCTGAACGGAAGGAAATTTAAGATCTATAAGTTCCGGACCATGATCCTGAATGCCGACCATCACCAGGACCTGCTTAAGGAATGGAATGAGGCGGACGGTCCCGTATTTAAGATCAGGGATGATCCCAGGATTACGAGCTTCGGAAAGTTCCTCAGAAAGAACGGACTGGATGAATTGCCACAATTATACAATGTGGTCAGGGGAGAGATGTCTCTCATAGGGCCGCGTCCTCCCCTGGAAACAGAAGTGCAACATTATGAACCCTGGCAACTGAGAAGGCTCTCAGTGAAGCCAGGAATCACCTGTACCTGGCAGATCCATCCTGATCGTCACGACGTCCCTTTTGTGGAGTGGATGGAGATGGATCTTCATTATATTGATCAATGGAGCCTCTGGATGGATTTTATGCTGTTCTTCAAGACGTTGAAAACCTTCTTCCTGGCCCGAGGTCACTAAATCCTGAATCTATTTTCAGCAGGGCTGTAAGGATAGCGCATAGACCTGCACTTTCCGTGCAATTCTGAAGCATGCCAAATGGGTAAAGTGTTATCTTTAAGTTCCAAACCCTTTACCCGAAATGAAAAAATACTTTCTCCTGATCCTCCTGTTTGTAGCCTTTCATGCCAGGGCACAGAGAACTGTTATAAGTCTGAATGGAGAGTGGCAGTTTGACCGGACCGAAAAAGCCTTCCCCCCGGAACAATTCAGCCGGATGATCCCGGTGCCCGGACTGATCCACCTGGCTGAGCCAAGGATAGAAGATTATGATACCTGGTTCAAAAAGCCCCTGACCACCGAATCCAAGGAGGCCCACGGGGTGTATGACATTGATTATATCCCGAAATATAACTGGTACAGGAAGACCCTCAGGATCGACAGGGGCCTGGAAGGGAAAGCGTTTTTGCTGAGGATCAGGAAAAGCCAGTATGTCACCCAGGTGTACGTGAACGGCATTGATATGGGCAGTTCCATGGAGTGTTATACCCCGGTTGAGATCCCCGTCACCCGTGCGCTTCGCTTTGGTGAGGAAAATGAGATCCTCATCAAGGTGGGTGACCGCTACTGGTTGCCACCGCAGGCTGCGGGATCTACTGATAAAGAGAAGGAACACTACCTTCCGGGCATATGGGATGATGTGGAGCTGATCGCCAGTGGAAGCGTGCAGGTGAACAATACCCTGTTTCTGCCAGATGCACGCGGAGGGAGGGTCACCACGAAAGTCAGGCTCAGGAGCTATTTCCCGCAACAGATCATGTACGGGGATCCCATATTTGATTCCGTGGAGGTCAGGGTGGAGCTTTTTGAAAAAACAACAGGAAAGAAGGCCGGGTCTGGCACATGCCGGGTAATGGCCAGGAGAGAGAATTTCACTGCGGCTGAACTTCAGATCTCCATTAAGGATCCACATCTTTGGAGCCCGGAAGATCCTTTCCTTTACCGGACTGTGACCACCGTCCTGCTGGACGGACAGCCAGTCGATCAACAGGAGGATCACTTCGGGCTTCGGGATTTTGAAAGAAGGGGCAAGTATTTTTACCTGAATGGAGAAAAGATCCTTTTGCGAGGTACCAACATTACCCTGCAGCGGTTTTTCGAAGATCCCGATTGCGGCTCTCTTGCCTGGGACAGGGATTGGGTCAAACAACTGATCATCGACGATCCCAAAAAGATCAACTGGAATGCCATGAGGATCTGCGTGGGGATCCTTCCCGATTTCTGGTATGACCTGGCCGATGAATTTGGCATGATGTTCCAGAATGAATGGAACTACTGGCAGACCCATGGTTGGGATGATCAGGTGAAAAAGGAATATACCAGCTGGGTGTGGAGTGACGGGAACCATCCAAGCATCGTGATCTGGGATGCCATCAATGAAAACTGGGACGATTACATCGGGAACATTCTTATCCCCCAGTTAAAACTGCTGGATCCCACCCGTACATGGGATGCGGGGTATATGACAGCAGGGCAGATGGGGATCGACGAAATGGACGAGCCCCATCCCTATGAGGGACTGAGGCCATGGAACGAGGTGGAGGATTTCGAACAGGCCCCCTTTCCCCTTGGCGATCTCGATTACCGGAACCCGGCCAACATTGCCAGCATCGAATCGGGTGCAGCCCAGCTGGTCAATGAATATGGATGGATCTGGCTCTGGAGGGACGGAAGAACCGCCAAACTCACAAACCGCACTTATGAATATTACCTGGGCGATGCTTCTGATCCTTCGACCAACCGCGAATTCCAGGCTTACTGGTTGCAATGTGAAACCGAGTGGCTGAGGAGCATTCGTGAACATGCCGGGGTCCTTGCATTTACGCACCTGACCAACAACTACGGGTATACGGGCGACTGGTACATCGATGACATCAGGGACCTGGAACCGGGGCCCACCCTCTCTTGGTTTCGCCATGCCTTTGCCCCATCTGCAGTCTTCATCAACCATCCCGATGAACGCTACATGAGGCAATTTGAGCCCCACTTTCCTGGCTCCCGCATGCTTTTCACCCTTAAGGCGATCAATGATTTTGGAGAGAAGGAATCGGGAACGGTAAAGGTTCAGTTGTACGACCAGGAAGGGAGGTCGGTGTGGTCACAGGTTCAGAAGGTTGAAATCTCCGGTTTCGGAGAAAAAAATTACCCGGTGATGATTGACCTTCCGGATCAGCCGGGAGGGTATACCCTGGTCACAGAGTTTGAAGGAGGCCTGAGCAGTGTACCGAAACAGCTCAGCCGCCGTTACATCGATGTGGGGAGAAAGGGGAACCACTATTTTGAGATTGACCCCTGAGTCAGAGGCTGAATGCCTGGCACCTTTGCCATCCAGAATCACTCCGTCCAAATAGTGTGATTTGATTCACAAATATTCGAATATTGCTCATTTTGTGACATTTTTTGCAACATATGTTATAGTAATCGCCTTCAAAAGGTCATAACTTTATTAGTTCATCCGGACCCAGACCCCACTGACATGAAACCCTACAGGTTTTTTATAAAGGCAGTTTTAATCCCGAATTAATCCCCATTAAATCTTGTATTCATAGGTTGGAAG
>JAHEEC010000234.1 GCA_024640885.1 Bacteroidota bacterium
GATACAAATTTCCCAATATCCACACCAATGGATTGACTTTCTCATGATGAATAATTTATGGGGTAGACTGATTATCATCGACTTCATATCTTCCCGAAGGTTTTGTGATCTGCTTTAACTCACCGCGATCATCTGCCATGATATTCCCGTCCAAAGTGTTGTTCTGCAAACTATAGCCGGACCAGGTATTCTTATTTCTTATGGCCCGCTCAGGTCTGGTTAAATTCTTAAATATATTTTCCTTCACTGTCAGTTTACCCAGGACAGTGAGAGGATCTGTCAATGAGAACGTCCTGATTCCCGAGTAGCAATTCTTTATATTGTTTTTCTGTATGATACCTGAACCTCCAAAAACATCCCAGTATTCAATCGCATCGGACCCTGAATTCTCGATCTCACAGTTCATGATCACGGTGTGAACGGGCCTGGAAGCACCCTGAAATCCAGTTGCTATGAGAGGGTAAACCAAATTCTTTCCTTTGTGCGACCCGGGATCTCTGCTATTATCACCCTTTATCCTGAGGTTATTAAATGTTACAGTGATACCGCCTGCAGCTTCCTCATGAATCCCAGCCACCACGATGGCATTATCCATTGTGGTGGTCTCTCCATAAAATGGATTGTTATGTGGTTTACATGGTGAATTTCCTTTGATTGACAAAGTCATATCTTCACAGCTCACGTCCCCTTTTGACCAATAGAAAGCAAACATTTCTGAAACTTCTTCCCCTGGTGAAAACATGGGTTGTTTCGTTGCCTTAAAGCCTTTGGCCGCCCTGATAATCGTTGCCTCCTTGCCGGCGCCCTTTACAGTTCCGCTGTAGTTTTCAACGATGACAGACTCGCTGATGTAAAAGCGCCCAGCGGGGAGATGTACATCGAGACCGGCGTTTAAATCTGCGCGGAGCTGCCCGGTTATATCTGTGCCTGGAATATATTTTGAGTGATTCATGCTTTCACATCAATGATTCTGGGCCTTAGGTTGATTTAAGTTACCCATATCTTTCATCATATCAAATATTTATTTGATTTATTATGGTTATACCAGCCCACCTGCAGGGGCGTGGGGTCGTAAAAAACCGGCACAGCCGGACGAATTCTACTGGCTCATGGCGAAGCCTTCTCTAAAGGAATTTCTTTCTGTTTACTGTTCAGAAAGCACCTCTTCGAGTACCTTCCAGTGTTCCTCTGTCATCCTGGCGGGGGTAAAAAGGCATATCCCGGCAGCACCATGGTCCAGGGATTCACGGATTGCTTCTTTCAGTTCCCCCGGAACCAGCCCATGATCCTCAGGATCAGGCTCCTCACTTTTAAGTTCCGGCCGCGGACAGATAAACAGTCCGCTGTAAAGGGGCACCCTGTGGTTAATTGCCGAAACCCCTTCCTGGCATACCTCCCCGATCCACCGGGTGTCTTTCAGGTAGAAATCATTGTAGTTCATTGGGTAGAATGCATCCAGGTTCCACTTGTCCCACTCCTGCCTTACGATTTTAAGGGCAATGGAATGGGGTCCGGGAAACACGGCAGCGTTGATCATTTTACCCTTTGCATGTACCGTATCGGCCAGCCGGTTCACGACGGATGTGATCAGGTCATAACGGTATTGTTTCCATGCTTCCACCTGGGAAGGATCCTCCACACTTCTGATATCTATTCCGCTCTCCTCTTTGAACCCGTTCACGCAGTGATCACAGTAACAGTAATCAAACCGGGGGTATTCACGGTCCATCACAAGGTCATATTTATCCCAGAGGCCCTCGGCAAGGATCACATCCGGGAAGCGGATATAATCAAGGTGAATGCCATCCACTTCCGGGATTTCTGCAATGCGGCCATACATGCCGGATAGAAAATTGAAAACCTCTTCCCGTGCGGGACAGAGGAATTTATAATAATCCACATAGGCAGGTTTATCATAAGCCGATTCGCCCAGTCCGTTCACGGCATAAAGTTCTGGCGGGAGTTCCGGATTTTTGCGCTGCAACATGGTGGGGATCCAGGCATGGAACTCCAGGCCTGCTTCCTTTGCAATCGTGCCCACCCGCCGGTAGGTCTCCGGATCCTGCCCCCCATTGTACATCAGGCCGGTGATACCCCTTTCTGCCAGCTCCGAAAATTCTGTTTTGATCTGCGCATCGGTGGCTTCTCCAGGTCCTCCCGTCCAGGCATACACAGGAAACTTTGTTTCAGGTTGGGTACAGGCGGCAAGCAGTACCAGGCAAAGAAGGGTGAAAATTCTGTTCATGGAAAATCATTTTGGTGGATTACACCCTCCAAAGTATTCAATTTGCGGTTGTTACGCAAGTGTTGCAACCAGGATTTCTCCAGTCCCCGGTCTTTGCTGGGAAATATTCATTAAATCTTGTAAATTAATCCATGAATTGATCATGAATAAACCCTCCCCAATCATGGATAGCACAGATCGTCATCCCCCGATCGACAAACCACCCGAAATCATCTCCTATTATACCATGAGACGGGCCGTCGGCATCCTGGGGATCACCCTCCCCCTTATCCTGGTGGCCGGATCCCTTATGTTTGGAGGCTGCGATGTGGTACAGAAGTCCATCAGCACCTATTATCACACCAACATGAGGAACATCTTCGTAGGGTTCAACTGTGCGGTTGCCCTCTTTCTGTTCGCCTACAGGGGGCACGACTGGAGGGATAACCTTGCCGGGTACCTGGGCTGCATTTTCGTCCTGGGGGTGGCGTTCCTGCCCTGTTCCATCAGCACTCCCTCCCAGCCCTGCCTGGTCCCGGTATCCTCGCAGGATCCCCTGGTGGGTAAGCTTCATAACATCAGTGCACTAATGTATTTCCTCATCCTGATCGTCTACTCCCTTTTCCTTTTCCCAAAAACCCATATGGACATGGTGACCGGTGAAAAGATGCTCATGGGGCGCCAGAAGAGGAGGCGGAACGCGGTCTACTATGCCTGTGGCACCACCATGACCGTTTCGCTGCTCACGATCATTGCCTATATGTATATTTTGAATGATCCCG
>JAHEEC010000037.1 GCA_024640885.1 Bacteroidota bacterium
TTCTCCTTTTTCTCAGGAGTGCTGTTGCGACGTGCCGGTTGCGCCTGAAGGGCGATAATTCCAAATATCAGGGCAATCAGCGTAGCGAAGATATATTTTCTGGTTTTCATGATTTCCCGGTTTTTAATAGTTTGACATCTTTGGTTTCATAAGGTCAAAATCAATGCCAAAAACCGGAAGTGTAATTTTTACGCCATGGATATTTTCCATATAACATGTACGCTTTCAATCTGTTATGAGCCAAAAGAAAATCCCGGTACTTTGCAGTGCCGGGATCTTCGGATACAGATTCAGTTTTAGGTTAGTGACTATCTTTTGTTAGTCAGTGCACTTTCTAGGGAAAGCAAATATAAACCTTAAAATTAAATTACCAAATTCCAGGCACACCCTCATCATAATATTCTAAGACTACCCATTACCCGGCTCATGGTCGAGATGCATATCGAAATCAAAATCTTGAAGCATTGAATCCAGATGGAGCTTTACATTTTTCATCTCAATTTTAATCTCCTCCCAGTCGATTTCATCCATCGATTTCTGCACGTCTTCCCTGATCTTCTCCCAGTCCATCTCCTTCATCTCCCTGAAGGACTCTTCCATTTCATGCTTCAACCCGTCCCAGTCGATATCCTCCATGGCCTCTTTCCTGGCTTCTTCAACCTCTTGCTTCATTTTATCCCAATCGATATCCTCCATGGCCTCTTTCCTGGCTTCTTCAACCTCTTGCTTCATTTTATCCCAGTCGATATCCTCCATGGCCTCTTTCCTGGCTTCTTCAACCTCTTTCATTATCTCCTCCCAATCCATTAATACCTGTGCCTCCTCCCGATCATTGCCAGTGATTTCAGGCTTTTTCACCGGTATGGTGTCCGGGACCATTCCATTAACTATTGGCCGTTCGGGAACCGGAATTGAATTGCCAGGCCGCAATTCACTCCTTGAATCGACTTGATTTGTGATGGAGAGGCCCGAGCTGAATCCGGAGACTGCAAGCATGATGATCACCCCCGTAACCATAAGGGCCAGTGTGAGCATTCTTTCTCGAATATTTGCTTTCATGGTATTGTGTTTTAATATCCTTTTTATCCTTTGAAATAATTGATTATGATCAGTTCCCGCAGCACCTGGAACCAGTATATTGTAATGCCGGTCATGCTGCGCCAGTTGAAAAAGCGCCTTAGCATAGTCCATTGGATCTTCAGATGTATCCACAACCAGGTCATCACAACAATGCTCCCTTTCGGTGCGGATCATCCTGGAGATGGATCTGAGTGCCGGGTTGTAAAAAAAGAGGGACTCCACAACCACCTGGATCATATTCACAAGAAAATCAAATCTTCTCAGGTGAAACAACTCATGCATCAGGATGGTCTCCACCTGCGCATTAGAAAGGTGGGTAAACATGCCGGCCGGAACAATTATAGCAGGTTTCAGGATTCCTGTCAGGGAAGGAATTGTGACCTTCTCTGACATGAGCAGGGCAACCCTTCTCCCGATCCCGATCCGTTCCTTGATCCGTATAAACCGGTCCGCCCATTCACCGGTTATGACCGACCCCCCGCTCTTCATCTCCAAAAGATTCTGCAGAGAGAAAACAGCCCGGATCATCATGACAACGATCCCGCCCAAATAGAAATAGCTAATTAAAGTAAACAGCGTTGAAGTTTGTGCGATAGCCCGGAAGGATTGAATATCGCGCAGGACGGATCCTGTTCCCCGGGCTTCCAGCGGAGTGCTGAAACCAACCTGTAGAGCCGGTGTCGCATCGTAGAGAAGAGAAAAGAGTGCAACCATCGCAGCAGGAAAGAGAAGCATCGATATTGTGGCAATCCGGTACCTTGCCCTGGATAAATGTCCGGGAACCGACTGAAGGATCAGCCTGAGCAGAGAAAGGATCAATATACCGATCCATAGGCTGTGCAACAGGGTCTTTCCGAGGGCCACCGACCACATTCCTGATGTTTCAAAGAACGCCATTGCCTTTCTCCTCCATTTCATTGATGAAATTCCTGATCTTTTCAAGTTCATCCCTGGAAGCTGCATGGTTACCAAGTGCTTTCATGACCAGCTCGGATCTGCTTCCCCTGAATACCGTTTTCAGGACGTGATCAAGGATGTGTGTTTGTACCTCACCCGACGGAAGGGCAGGGGTGTAGACATGGGAACGCTGGTTTGTATTCCTGATAAGCAAACCCTTTTCGGCCATGATCTGCATGATTTTCAGGGTGGTGGTGTATCCAACCCTGCGCTGATCATTGAGCAGATCATTGACTTGTCGAACTGTCAGGGGTCCCCGTTCCCAGAGTATTTGCATTACCTCCAGCTCCGATTCAGTGGGTTTTGACATAATTATACGAAATGTTTCGTATCAAATATAGATGAACAAATGATCTGTGTCAACTATATTACGAAGTATTTCGTATTTTTAATATAAATTAACAATCCGGGGGCAGGTCATCGCTGCTGAAAACCATTGCTTCGTACCTGTAAAGATCAGCTTTCTTCCATCCGTTCCAGCCTATTCCAGCTTTGTATTTGGCACAGTTACCCAGCAGATCCTCCACAGACCATTTCTGGGAAGTGGCGACCTGTGGCAGCAGGGTGCCCCTGTTCATTCCCTTCTCCATATAGATGCCATGCTTCCCGGGGATAATCTCATCCACCTTTCTGACAGGTTCCCGGGGAGTGAGGATACTGATCTCGATCTTCAAAGCCCCAATTTCGGAAAATTCGATGGGAGTGAACCTGGAGTCTGAAACTGCCGCCGATTCAGCCATTTGCTTCACATTCATGAAAATGGAATTTGCTTCAGAGAAGGTGCCGATGCACCCTCTGAGCTTGTCATCCACGTAGAGTGAGACAAAGGCGCCGCCACACAAATTCAGTGCCCCATTTGAATCAGGTAAAAGTTGCCGTTCTATGCCAGCCGGCACTAACTGGTTAAAAATCGCTGTTCTTGCTACCGAAAGCAATACCCGTTTATCGAGATCTGAAATGGTCATTGATAGAGGATCATGGAAACGTAATCAACCACCTCGCGCGAAGGGATTACCTCACCGGAATGCCCCCTGGCAAGGATCTCAACGAGGTACCCGGGTTGCACCTTTGCTGCATATTCCATGAGGGCCATGACGGGTCCGTAGCCGCATGCCGACACATGATCCCTTTTTACAACCGTTTCAACGCCCCTGGAATTCCTGGAAAGAATCTGATCAATGATTTTCTGGTCCATTGCTTCCCCTTGCTCCGGGGTTAAATAATGTGAAAAATCACAGGAAGCAAGCACCATGATCTTTCTCCCGGTCAACCTGACTGCGTCCACGATCCTTTGAGCCACAAGCGATGCGCTTTCATAACTCTGATCAAGCATGCAAATGGGCAGGATTGAAAAATCATGATCTGGAAAAAAGTATTGCAGGAAAGGGATGATCACTTCGGCCGAATGTTCCATTTCATGGGAGAGGTTGTCAAAGTGCATATCCAGGGCCAGGCCAAAGCCACGGTCCACGGATACATCTCCGATAGAATTGCGCCAGGTCTCAGCTTCATCAAGGGCCACCGGAAGACCTCGCCCGGTATGATTCGGATGCACAATAATGAAAGTTTCAGGGGCTGCCGCAAACTTTTGAATCCATTGAAAGAAAGGAACGGTCTGGTATCCCGAATAAATATGCCCTGCATGCGGTAAAATCGCTCCAAAGATCATTTCATGGGGAATTTCCTTCACCTGATAACGGTTTGAGGCGATAATTTCGCTGATCTGTTTATAGATCCTCTCTTTGCCGGCGGGATAGAACCGGCCCTCCTGGGCGGCTTTACGAATGATCATGATGTGGTACCGTTAAAAACTCCATGGATCTTAAGTTTGCATTGAAAGCAAAACCCGTCCTTACTGATGCCCAAAAGGGTCGATCGGTATAGATCGCGTTCAATGAGAAGGTTGCCGCATCCTGGACAGAAGGTATGATTATTCAACTGGGGCGTGTTTCCGGGATAGACATACCGGATCTCTGGCCTTGCCATCTCCAGGAAATGTTCGATGGTTTTGAGCGGGGTAGGGGGTGCATTCAGTTTGAACTTTGGAAAATAGCGGCTCACATGCAATATTGTATCCGATCCGCAGTGATCTGTGATCCACTGGATCAGCTCTTTCCATTCATCCTCGGTGTCGTTGTACCCCGGAATGATCAGGAATGTAAGTTCCAGGTGACTGCCAGATTTTGCGATCCTGTCAATGGCGTTCAATACCGGTTGCACCGTGGCACCGGATCGTTCACTGTAGAACCGGTTGCGGAATGATTTCAGGTCCACATTGAAGGCATCCATATATGGAAGGATTTCCCTGAGGGGGTCCTCGTTGATATATCCGTTGGTAACCATGATGTTGCTTCGCTGATGTTCCTTGATCAGCACGGCACATTTCAACATATACTCAAAATATATGGTTGGTTCATTATAGGTATAGGCGAGCCCGATGTTATCCCTGTGGAGCAATGCTTTATTGACCATATCTTCCGGATCCCGGCTTGGACGGTGAGATAGAATATGTGGGTTAATCTGCGAAATTTCACAATTCTGGCAAAAATCACAGGCCAGGTTGCACCCGAAACTTCCGATGGAAAGGACGGATCTGCCAGGATAAAAATGATAGAGCGGTTTCTTCTCCACTGGATCGGTCGAAATGGATGAAAGCACACCGTAATTCTCAGAGATCAACCGTCCGTCCCTGTTCACCCGGGTATTGCATTTCCCGTACTGGCCCGGTATCAGCGTGCACTTGTGGGGGCAAAGAAGGCACTGAACGGACTGGTTCAAGGTGGCTTTATAGTGGGATGCCAGGTGCATGAGATAAAGTTACGACGAAAAACCGATGAAATCCACCTTTAAACAAAACAGCCCGGATCAGGTTATAATCATATAAATATTTTAATACCACAGGATATGAAAAGAGTGGGTTTAGTTATATTTACGACCTTGATCATTACAGTTTCATCCATGGGGAATAATTCATTGAACGGGAAGAGTGAACTGGCCACTTTCGGTGGAGGTTGCTTCTGGTGCGTAGAAGCCATATTTGAAAGGGTTTCAGGGGTGACAAAAGTCGAATCGGGTTATTCGGGCGGCCAGGTGGCCAATCCCACATACAAGCAGGTAACCACGGGAATGACGGGCCATGCAGAAGTAGTCCAGATCACCTTTGATCCGGAAAAGGTCAGTTATCTGGAGTTGCTTGAGATTTTCTTCAAAACGCATGATCCAACCACATTGAACCGGCAGGGGGCTGATGTGGGGACCCAATATCGCTCCCTGGTGCTGTATCATAGCGACGAACAGCGAAAGCAGGCCGAAGAGGTGATCAGTGATCTGGATGGAGCCGGAATATGGAATGATCCGATCGTCACAAAGGTGGAACCATTTGAGGTTTTTTACACCGCAGAGGGCTACCATCAGGAGTACTTTGAAAATAATCCCAATGTGGCATATTGTCGACTGGTGATCCAGCCAAAATTGGAAAAATTTGAGAAGGTGTTCAAAGATAAACTGAAATAGGTCTAATTATTTGAGACCGGCAGGGCGATAATGAATGAAGAGCCGTTCCCAGGTTCACTTTCAACCCGTATCGTACCTTCATTCCTCTCAATGAATTCTTTGCAGATCACCAGCCCCAGACCGGAACCCGACTCCCCGGTTGTACCTGGGGTGGAGACCACCTCGTTGGCATCAAAAAGTTTCTCCTGGATCTCCTGCTGAATCCCGATTCCATCATCTGAAACCGTTACATTGCACAATGTTGTTCCATTTTCAGAAGTGATTCTCACCTTTCCACCCGGGAAACTGAATTTAATGGCATTCATGATCAGGTTTCTGAACACAGTATGAATCATCGCCTTGTCGGCATACACCTCACACTTCCGGTCGATTTTCACAAGGCATTCAATCTTCTTGTGGTCCAGGTTCGCTTTAAGCTCTTTCACACAATCATCAACCACGGTTTTAATATTCAGGCTCCGGGGTTCATATTTGACAGCCTTCATCTGTGAACGTGCCCAGATCAGAAGGTTCTCAAGGAGGCTCTGTATTCGCTGCGTTCCCTGCAGGATTTGAAGCAAATACTCCTTCTGGGTCTCCACGCTGAACTGTTCGAAATTATCATATAGCAACTCGGAAAACCCGGTAACGGCTGCAACCGGGTTTCGTAGATCGTGGGCCACCACGGAAAAAATCCGGTCCTTTGATTTGTTCAACTTAAGAAGTTCCTGCTCGGATTCACTGAGCTTCTGTAATGCGCTGGATATCTGTTGATTTCGCTCAGCCAACATTTGATTGGTTCGTTTTTTAGAACGAAGGTTGACAGCAATGATGATCACCAGAGCGATGATCACAATGATAAAGATGATGAATACTTTGTTAAGCATTTTCTGCACCTGCGACTCCGATTGCAGCTGTTCTATCTCCGTGTCCTTGATTTCCTGTTCGTAGCGGGCCCTGAGCTGGGCAATCTGTTCTGACTGGATCTCGTTGAAAAGCGACTTATAAACCGTGTCATACCGAAGCAACCAGTTGTAGGCGGAGGCATAATTGCCCACCCCTGCATGCAATTGCGCCAGTTCATCATAAGCATCCAGTTCGAGGTGCCGGAATCCCCTGTCATTGGCAATTCTGAGGGACCTGTGGAGGTAAAACAGTGCCGAGTCCTGCTGATTCATCTCACCAAAAAGTGATCCAAGCCTGATATAGCCGGAGGCGATGTAATACTGGTCATGGATTCTCAAGGCCAGCCCCAACCCCCGTCTCAAATAGCTCAGGGCCGTCCGCTGCTCTCCAAGGTCGCTGTAAGCAAGCGCCATTCCACTGTATACATCTGAAAGGATATATTGACGCGAAGTTGATTCGGTGGTATCCGTGTTCAACTTATCGAGGGCCTCATGGAAATAGAGCAGTGAGGAATCATACAACTGCCTGTCATACAAAATGCGTCCAATGTTGTGGAGTGCCTTGCATTCTTCGGTCACCAGTTCATGTTCCCTGTAAATCTCAAGGGCATTCTGATAGTGTTTTTCTGCTTCTGAGAGCTTACCCATATCATGGGCCACGGTTCCAAGGTTGTTCTGCATCATGGCGATGCCAAGCCGGTCACCCACCCGTTCGAAAGCATTCAGGCTATGCATAAAATAGTAGTAGGCTTCACTGAAATTCGCCATCTGGTAATAGATCTCCCCCATGCTCAGGGCGCAATTGCCAACTTCCTGGTGATCTTCAAGTTTAATGAATTCGTCGTACGCTTTGCTGTAGTAAAACAGGCTTCGGTCGGAGACAAGCTTGTTCTCATAGATCCTTCCTTTGCATTTATAAAGCGCCGGCAACAATTTATCAGGATCGCTTCTCAAAAGGATAAGTTCAGCCTGGTTCGCATAATAGAGTGCACTATCCGGATATTCTTCCTGCAACTCCATGGCCAGATCCACGTAGGTTTTGCCCAGATTTGCACCGGTGAGGACCGAAGTCATGGTCGCAAGACTGTCGACCCTGGATTCCTGTGCGTCCACCAAATTGAATAACAACAATGCAGGGAGAATATGGAGCAGGATTCTCTTCATGGGGTTGAATGGGCTTCTACTACTTTGGTATCGACAAATATACTTATTTTGGGGTGAATATGTCCATTTGGGGATCGTCAAATCATCGGTTTACCAGGGAGCTGACTATTTTTAAGGAAAATATTTAAATGGAAATTGACAACAAGTTTAGCAGGGGCGAAGAGCTTGCCAATGGCATTTCTCATCTCGTGGGTGCAATCCTGGCCATCACAGCCCTGATTCTCATGATCCGTCATCCCTCTGCGGGAGAAGGTGGCCTGCGCATGGCAAGCATCACCATTTTCGGCTGTTCGATGGTCATCCTCTATATCTCTTCCACCCTCACCCACATCCTGCCCATGGGGAAGGTGAAAGATCTATTCTTTAATGTGGACAGGATTGCCATTTATGCGCTGATTGCGGGCACCTATACACCGATTGCACTGATCACCCTTAACGGCTTGCTGGGCTGGATAATCTTCGGGGTAGAGTGGGGTTTTGCGCTGGTCGGAAGCATCGTTGTACTTGCCCGTCCGGGTGACTACGATACGGGCGTCAATAAATTCTATGTGATCTCCTATGCAGTGATGGGGTGGCTGATCCTGGTAGCCCTTGTGCCGCTGTTCAATATTCTGCCCCTGATGGGTACTTTATGGATAATTATTGGGGGGATCACCTATTCCGTGGGAATCATTTTTTTCAATACGGTCCGGTTTCCTTACCACCACCTTGTGTGGCATTTGCTGGTCATTGGAGGAACATTGTGCCACTTTTTTGCGGTCTATAATTACATTATTCCAAACTAAAAAGTGAAATGTTATTAAACTCTTTGTGAAAATGGTATTAAAATGTATTACTTTTGCATTGTTATTAATTTTCAACTTATACAATGAAAGAAGGTAAAGTAAAATTTTTTAATGAATCCAAAGGATACGGATTTATTAAAGACGTCGAATCTGACGAAGAGTATTTTGTCCACGTATCTGGCCTGATCGATAAGATCAAGGAAGATGACGATGTAACTTTTGAACTTACAGAAGGACGAAAAGGATTAAATGCAGTGAATGTCAAGCTTATATAGTTGACCAGGTCATTTTGTATTTATCTGAGCCCCCTGCTGCAGCAGGGGGTTTTTTTGTTACTTCCCTTTTTACCTGCTATTTTTATGAAAAATCTTCTGATATGAGACCGAAAAAACTTGACCGCCGCAGGTTCCTTGCCAGTTCCGCTCTGGCGGCTGCAGGCGCAGGCCTGGGACTGGCCGGCAGAACTCCTGCAAAAGCCTTTGCACATGAAATGAATCCGGGGTTGCCTTCCCTGGAAGGAAAAAAGATACTCTACACCTATGGAGGATGGCCCGGTCATGAGCCGGAACAATCAGTGGCGTTGTTCAAGCCATGGCTGGAGGGTGAAGGAGCCACGGTGGAGGTTTTTAATTCCCTGGATCCATATGCTGATGCCGGGTACATGGAGGGTGTAGACCTGGTGGTCCAGATCTACACCATGTCTACCATCTCCAATGAACAGGAAAAAGGGCTCCTGGAGGCAGTGAGGAAGGGCACGGGGCTTGCAGGATGGCACGGGGGGCTCTGTGATTCATTCAGGAACAATGTGGAATACCAGTTTATGACCGGGGGGCAGTGGGTTGCACATCCCGGCGGTGTCATCGACTACAGTGTACAGATTACCGACCACAAAGATCCTGTGACCCTGGGAATGAGTGATTTTAATATGCACAGCGAACAATATTACATGCACGTGGATCCCAATATCAAAGTACTGGCCACCACCACATTCAATGCAGTACATGCCGATTGGATCGAGGGTTGCACCGTCCCGGTAGTGTGGAAAAAAATGTATGGGAAGGGCAGGGTCTTTTACTCATCGGCCGGTCATGTAATGAAAGATTTTGAAGTCCCGGAAGCCTTTGAAATCGTGAAAAGGGGTATCAAATGGGCCTCGGCCAGCAAGTTTGAACCCGCCGAATCATGGAAATCCCCCGTGTATTAACCGATGAACCCGGACCGGCTACTTTTATCTCTTTTCCTGCTTCTCCTGGCGATTGCCTGCGAAACCAATGATCCCGGGGATCCTGGAGATGATGATCAGCGGGACACAGTACCCACTTTCACCTACCGCATCGTGGAAACCTGGGTGAGTGCCTGCTACGACGATACCCGGAGAATCAGCAGGCCCACACCGGGGGATCCATTTTTTGGCCAGGACGGGAATTACCAGGGAACGCTCCCATCCTACCAGGATAATGGCGATGGCACCGTCACCGACCTGGCAACTGGCTTGATGTGGCAACAGGATATGGGGGCGAGGATGTCATTTGACCTCGCCAAAGCCTCCATTCCCAAGTCCCGGCTTGCAGGGTATGCGGACTGGCGGGTCCCTTCGATCAAGGAGTTGTACTCGCTGATCCTTTTTAACGGGATATACAGAGGAGCCCCCGATTCTTCAATCCTGTTCCTGAACGACACCTATTTCCTCCAGCCATGGGGGGATCCGGGATCAGGGGAGCGTTATATTGATGCACAAACCTGGAGCGCCACAGAGTATGCGGGTTCCACCATGAAAGGAGAGGCCACGGTGTTCGGAGTGAACTTTATAGATGGCCGGATCAAGGGCTATCCAAAGAATAAACCGGGCACTTCTGTCTCCAACGAAATGTATTTCAGGATGGTTCGTGGCAATCCCTCCTACGGGATCAATGATTTGATTGATCCTGGGGATGGGACCATCTCTGACCTTGCCACAGGCCTAATGTGGCAACAGGCTGATGACGGAATTGCAAGGGATTGGAAGGAGGCCCTGGAATATGCAGAAAACCTTGAGTTCGCTGGTTATTCAGACTGGAGGCTGCCCAATGCCAAAGAGCTTCAAAGCATCGTAGATTACTCCAGGGCACCGGGAGCCACGGCTTCACCGGCCATTGATCCCCTCTTCATCTGTTCTGAGATTGAGGACCCTTCAGGGGTACCCGGGCAATATCCATATTACTGGACCGGAACCACGCACCTGGAGGGATCCAATCCCGGGGATGCTGCCGTATATATCGCATTTGGCGAAGCACAGGGAATGATCAACGGGGAATTACTGGATGTGCACGGAGCAGGGGCGCAGCGAAGCGATCCCAAATCGGGAGATCCGGGAGAATTCCCTTCCTACCGGGGTCCCCAGGGAGATGTGCGATATGTCTATAATTATGTGCGCTGCGTCAGGGATATCCCTTTAAATTAGGGAGCTACATCTTTAAAAAATCCATGGCAGGGTTTGGACATTAAAAAATAATGTCTATTTTCGGAAGAGTAAAGCTGAACGATGAATCATTTCACTGATACGAATAGCTGGCGATGGCGATGGTGGCATAAAACCCCAAATGCTTCGTCTGTGTTGCGCAGAATGTATTGATCTTTCATAAGAAAAAATTATACACGGGGCATGTTTGAATAAACTGCCCCTTTTTTTTTGAAATTACTAACATCCATAAAACCGACCATGATGAGTAAACAAAAGAAAATCACCCTCGATGAGCATGAAATGCCAAAGCAGTGGTACAACATCGCTGCAGATCTTCCCGGTACATTAAATCCACCCCTGGGTCCTGACGGGAAACCGGTGGGCCCGGAAATGCTGGCCCCGGTATTCCCAATGAACCTGATCGAACAGGAAGTAAGCACCCAGCGATGGATTGATATCCCCGAGAAAGTACTGGAAATGCTTTATATGTGGCGACCGGCTCCCCTGGTAAGGGCCTATGAGCTTGAAAAGGCCCTGGGCACCCCTGCACGGATTTATTACAAAAATGAAAGCGTTTCCCCTGCTGGCAGCCATAAACCCAACACAGCCATCCCGCAGGCATACTATAACAAGGAGTTCGGGATAAAGAAACTGACCACTGAGACCGGAGCGGGACAATGGGGCAGTGCCCTTTCATTTGCCTGTTCACTGATTGGACTTGAATGCAAGGTGTTTATGGTCCGGGTGAGCTTCGATCAGAAACCGTTCCGAAAAATGATGATGGAAGCCTGGGGAGGAAAATGCATCGCCAGCCCCAGTGAAGAGACCCAGGCAGGGAGGAATGTGCTCGCTGAGCACCCCGACACCCCAGGGAGCCTTGGGATCGCCATCAGCGAAGCCGTTGAAGCTGCAGTAACTGATCCCACAGGCGAGACCAGGTATTCGCTGGGCAGCGTACTAAACCACGTGATGTTGCACCAGACCATTATCGGGCTGGAAGCCAAGAAACAACTGCAAAAGATCAATGAAAAGCTACCCGATGTGGTGATCGGATGTGCAGGCGGAGGCAGCAATTTTGCAGGAATCAGCTTCCCGTTCATGCTTGACAAGATCAATGGCGCAGATATTGAGATCATCCCCGTGGAACCGGCCAGTTGTCCCACACTCACAAAAGCACCTTTTGCCTATGACCATGGAGACCTGGCAAAGATGACACCGCTTCTGGCTATGAATTCACTGGGCCACGGATTTATCCCGCCTCCCATCCATGCAGGTGGACTTCGTTATCATGGAATGTCACCGCTGGTTTGCCACGCGGTGAACCAGGGACTTGCCACCCCCCAGGCGATCCATCAGCTGGAATGCTATGAAGCCGGGGTGCTATTCGCCCGCACTGAAGGGATCATTCCTGCCCCGGAGACCACCCATGCCATAGCCTCTGCCATCAGGGAGGCCAGGAAGGCAAAGGAAGAAGGGAAAGAGAAAGTGATCCTGTTTAACTTCAGCGGACATGGCCTCATGGACCTGGTGGGATATGACAAGTATTTTAACGGGCAGCTGCAGGATTATGAACTTACGGAAGATGAATATGAAAAGTTCACCGCGGTCCTGAAAAATCATCCCTCACCCGTGATCTGAGAGCCTTTAAGAAGGATCTCCTGATAAAAGCTGTCCCCGCATTGCGGGAGCAGCTTTTTCTTTTACCTCTTTTACAATCCCGGTATATTACCTATCTTGAAAAAATGAAGCGTATAGCTGTATACTGCGGTTCAAGCTCCGGTACCAACGGGATCTACAGGGCACAGGCCGAACGATTGGGAAAAGAACTGGCTGCCAGGAATATCAAAGTTGTATATGGAGGGGGAAAGGTCGGATTGATGGGTGCCATCGCCGATGCCATCCTTAAGGCAGGAGGCCATGTAACCGGTGTAATTCCTGATTTCCTGCATACCCTGGAAGTTGCACACGGAGGCCTTACAGAACTCTACAGTGTGGGGAGCATGCATGAACGAAAGGCCATGATCCATGAACTCAGTGATGGGGTCATTGCCTTACCCGGTGGATTCGGAACACTGGAAGAACTTTTTGAGATGCTCACCTGGGGTCAGCTGGGGCTTCACGAAAAACCGGTGGGACTCCTGAATATCAACGGTTACTTTTCAACCATAATACAAACTATCCAACACATGGTTGAGGAGGGATTTCTCAAGGAGGTGAACCGCGATATGGTCCTGATCAGCGAAGATATTGAAGAGTTGCTGGGGCTAATGGTTGCCTACCGGGCTCCGGCGGTACCTAAATGGATCTGAGGAACCGGGCGAATTATGAATAAATTAAATTATTTCATAAATTATAATATATTTTATTTATAATAAATAACTATAACTTATATAATTTACCTGTCATCAAAATAACGCTTCGTTCATGTGGATTGTCAAGATTTATAACCGTTTTAGCTCATTGAACCGGCTGGTTGTGCCGGGAATTATAGCCCTTTGCATGCTGTTTGCATGCAGCCGGCTGGAAAAATCGGAGGGACCAACCTTTGGAAATGGCTTTCACAATGGATGGGCCGACCAGCAATCCATTGTGATCTGGACCAGGCTGACCCAAAACCCGGAGATGAACTTTGAGGGGGAACCATTCATTCCGCTCTCCACCGAAAGGCGGGAGTACCTCGATAAACTGGGTAACAGTGACTCCATTTACAGGGCCCAGGTGCCTGACAGCCTTTCACTTGCCGATATGGAAGGGGCATGTCCGGGCGCAGCCGGTGAAGTAAAACTCAACTGTTTTTCCATGCTGGATCCTGATGTGCGCATTGAAACGGGGTGGGAGAGCGTGGATCCGGAAAAGAATTTTACAAAGCAATGGCGACTGGAAGGCCTTCAGGCCAATACCAGGTACCAGGTGGAGATCTTTTGCAGGAGTCACTCAAAGGCACCGATATCCGATACGGTTACAGGTACCTTCATTACACCTCCCGGCGAAGGGAGCGTGGATGAGATCAGGTTCTGTGTGGTCACCTGCCATGATTACATCCGGAGGGATGATCCCCGCATGGGACACCGGATCTATCCCTCCATGCTGGCCACTGTGCCTGATTTTTTTGTACATACCGGCGATATAGAATACTATGACAAGATGAACCCGTGGGCAATGACCGAGGAGCTGATGCGCTTCAAGTGGGACCGCATTTTCGCCCTCCCTTACCAGCGCCAGTTCTTTTCGGAGGTCACCACCTACTTTATGAAGGATGATCATGATGCGTTGCGGAACGATGTCTACCCGGGGATGCGGTATGGATCAGTATCCTTTGAAAGGGGAGTGGAAATTTTCGATAAGGAGCAGTTTCCATCCAATCCCTTACCCTACAAAAGCATCAGGTGGGGCCAGGACCTGCAGATATGGCTCATGGAAGGAAGAAATTTTCGCAGTGCCAATGACCTGCCTGACGGGCCGGGCAAGACCATCTGGGGGGAAGAGCAGAAGGATTGGCTCTACAAAACCATTGAAAGTTCCAATGCTACTTTTAAACTGATCATATCTCCCACGCCGGTACTGGGTCCTGACAGGCAAAATAAGAATGACAATTATACCAATGCCGGCTTCACCTTCGAGGGCGATGAAATCAGGGAATTTGTAAACCGCCACCAGAATATTTTCCTGATCAATGGGGACAGGCACTGGCAATATGTGACCCACCCGGAAGATACCAACCTCTGGGAGTTCGGTTGTGGAGCAGGAACCGATGAACACGCGGGGGGATGGGACCAGTCAGACCTCCGACCCGAACATCGATTCCTGAGGGTGGGAGGGGGATACCTGGCAGGGAAGGTCACCCGCATGGAGGAGCGGGCATCATTGATCCTGCAACATTGCGATGTGGATGGCAATGCAGTTCATACAGAGCAGTTTGACGTTTCGTTTTCCCCCGCCCAATGAGAGGTGAGATCTTTACACCAGGGAGGCCGATAGCTTGACCTCGGTAGGTGCCACAAGCCTGGAGATGGGACATTTAGCCTTGGCCGCTGCCGCCAGCTCATTGAACTTTTCAACGGATAATCCTTTACAGCTGACCAGAGTGTTCAACTCGATAAGGGTAATCACCGGGCCCGTCTCATCCCTTCCAAGATGAACGGTGGCTTTGGTTTCAACACTTTCGGGAACCAGGTTTTCACCAGCGATAAGGGCGGAAAGGAACATGGAATAGCACCCTGCATGAGCAGCTCCCACGAGTTCTTCGGGATTGGTGCCTTTTCCTTCCTCAAAACGGGAAGCAAAAGTGTAGGGTCCGCTGTAATCACTGAAATTCATGGAACCTTTACCATCTTTCAGGGTTCCAAACCATTTGGCATTTGCTGATCTAACTGACATTTGATTGATTATTGGAATGAATTTTTATATCCTTACCTACATAAACCCCCGTGGGTTGTATTTGTTCGATGGACTGACTCATACAATAAGTGCGGTCATTAATTCCTTCCCCTGCCACGGTCAGGTCTCTCACTCTGCTCCTCCTGCGGACGGTCCTGGAATTGCCGCTGCATTTCGCTCCTTCTCTGTTCCTGGATCTCCTGGAATTTCTTATACTGTTCAGGATTCAACACCGCTTCATACTGTGCATTCCGGTCATCCCGCATCTTCATCATTTTTGACCGCATCGCTTCCCGGTCAGCCTCGGCAGGAGGCCCTCCTGCGTTCATCATTTTCTGTCTTTCGATCTGCATTTTATTGTAAAACTCCATATCAACCGCAAGGATCTTTTTGGCCTGTTCGTCCGACAGTTTAAGGGTTTCCGCTGTGTTCTTGGCATTTTCCTTGATATCATCTTCAGTCATCTGGAATCCCCGTCCGGGTCCCCCGCCCGGACCCTGGGCGGAAAGTTGCAGGGCGAAAAGCAGGATCAGTGTGCCAGTGCAGGCAAATTTCATGGAAAGTTTCATGATTTTCAGTATTTATTATGGTTCTTTATGGTGCTATGACCCTTCATGTGTGAAAAGGTTTAATTTTATAAAAATAAGCAAACTTTAGCAACCCTGTTAAACCTTACGAACTCCTGCCAGTCCAATCTCACGACAATAACCAACAAGGCACCCATCCCATTGCAGATCGAAATTAAAAATCTGACCAAGACCTATCCGGGCGGATTCAAGGCCCTGGATGAGGTGAACCTGACCATCACCCATGGGATGTTCGGGCTCCTAGGACCCAATGGGGCCGGCAAATCGACCCTGATGCGCATCCTTGTGACGCTGATGCAGGCCACATCGGGAGAGGTGCTGGTGGATGGAAAAGAGATCGGGAAGCATCGCAAGGAGATCCGGAAGATGGTGGGTTACCTGCCCCAGGATTTCAGGTTTTTCGCAAAGTTGAAGTCCTGGGAGTTTCTGGATTACGCAGCACGCCTGGCCGGTATGTCCTCCAGAAGGGAAAGGGCGGAACGGGTGGATGAAATGCTTGAGAGTGTTGGATTGTTTGAATTCCGCAACCGGATGGCCAACAAACTGTCGGGGGGAATGAAGCGAAGGCTCGGGATTGCGCAGGCATTGATTGCCCACCCCTCCATCATTATTGTGGATGAGCCTACCACCGGTCTGGACCCCGAAGAACGGATCAGGTTCCGGAATCTCCTGTCTGACCTGGGACGAAGCGAAACCATTATCATCCTGTCCACCCACATTGTGGGGGATATCTCAAGTACCTGTAACCAGATGGCCCTGCTCAATGAAGGATCCCTGATCTACCAGGGAACCCCCGATAACCTTGTGGAACTGGCCAGGGGACATGTCTGGCGGTCCGAGGTAACCCCAGTCCAGTATGAACAACTCAAGGAGGAGGTTCCCATCATCTCCACCATTCCATCGGGAGGTGGCTGGGAGATCCAGTTTGTGGGCGATAAACCCGACCATATCGATGCCATCCCCCTGGATCCGAACCTGGAGCATGCTTATGTGCATTTCATGGACAATAAACTGGCACACTGGAACCTCTCATGAACCTGATCAACATATGGAACGTGGCTACCTATGAAAGCAAAACGCTTTTCAGGAGCTGGTTCTTCAGGATTTTTTCCATCCTGGCATTGTTGATCCTGTTCGGAACCAATATGGGATTTTTCGGAGCCCATTCAAACGCAAGGTGGACCTTCAGGGCCATCGCAGCCAACCTGCCCTACATTAACGTACTGTTTATTAATGTGGCCCAGGCAGTGATCGCCGTATTCCTGGCCTCTGATTTCCTCAAACGGGATAAAAAACTGGATACCACGGAAGTGATCTATGCAAGACCCATCACCAACGGTGAGTATGTGGCAGGGAAGACCATGGGAATCCTGGTGCTGTTCCTTGCGCTGGTCTTGATGGCCCTTTCCATGTCCTTGATATTTAATCTGATAAGACAAGATGTGCCGGTGGTTTGGGAAGCCTATCTGCTCTACCCGCTGCTCATCACCCTGCCCACCCTGGTATTCATCCTCGGACTCTCATTTTTCATGATGATTCTATTCAGGAGCCAGGCAGTCACCTTCCTGGTCCTTCTGGGCTATATCGGCCTTACACTGGCTTATTTTCAGGATAAGCTTTACGGGATGCTCGACTACATGGCCTTCAATTTCCCCATGGTCTATTCTGATTTTATCGGGTTCGCAGATCCTCAGCGGATTATCCTGCACCGGCTTGCTTACCTGATGCTGGGCATGGGATTTATTTTTGCCACCATCCGGTTCCTGAACCGCCTTCCGCAGACCGGGCGTTGGAATTTCCTGAACCTCTTTCTCTTCGTGGGATTTGTGGCAGGTGGACTCTGGGTTGGTTACCGGTATTACGATTCCTTCCATGATACGGCCATGCAGCGTGAAGAGTACCTTTCGCTCAACAACCGCTATGCGGGCCTGTTCATCGTGGATGTGGTTTCCAACCAGATCGCTGTGGAACAGGATGGCAGAAAGCTGCGAATATCTTCATCCCTTCGTTACAGGAATAATGGCCCGGAAAGGCTGGATACGCTTGTCTTCTCGCTGAACCCGGGTTTCCGGATCGACAGCATCAGCGGACCGGATGGCCCGGAGAATTATCTTCGCACAGAGCAACTGGTCCGGATCGTGCCTGCAAACGGGGTGATGCCAGGGAGAAGAGGAAGCCTGGATTTCTATTTTTCAGGGATCCCTGATGGATCGGTGGCCTACCTGGACATCCCCAGGAAGCAGGTCGAAGCATTAAAGCGGGCTGCTGTAGCAACCTTCGATAAAGTGCCGGGGATCATTCACCCCGATTATATGCTGCTAACCCCTGAACTTAACTGGTATCCCAGGGCCGGGGTGGGTTTTAATATGAAAAACTTCCAGCCTCAGGAGCTGGATTTTACCAGGTTCACCCTGACCGTCTTCCCCGATTCGGGACTAATTGCCATCGCTCCGGGGAGGGTGGATACCCTCGACGCAGGGTTCCGTTTTACACCCGAGCACGACCTAAGCGTGCTTCCCCTGGTCATTGCCCCGCTGGAACGGCTGAGCATGACCATCGATGAAGTGGAATACAACCTTTACCTGGATGCTGGTCATAACTATTTTTCCGGCTATTTCTCAGAAATAGGGGATACCATCGAGGCGTTGATCAGGGAACAGAAAGACAATTATGAACTGGATGAACTGGACCTCTATTACCCCTTTGAGAGGATCAACCTGGTGGAGGTTCCTGTCCAGTACCATGCGTATGAAAGACCCTACATTCAGACCGTGGAGACCATCCTGCCGGAGATGATCCTGTTGCCTGAAAAAGGTGCCGGGATCAATACACTGGATTTTGAAAGATTCAAACTGGCAGAGGAACGGCGCGACCGGGAGCGGGAGAACAAACGCAGCCCCAGGGAGATCCAGGTGGACCAGTTTAAAAGGTTTCTCCAGAATACCTTTTTCAATGTGAATATCCAGACCGGGGGCGGGTTTGGAGGAATGGAAGGGGGGGAGAACCTGATTGCCTACAATCAAGAGCTCTATTCGAAGAATCCATACTGCGTTTTTCCGCTCTATTACAGTTATGTCACCGGCATCAGCTCCACAGCCTATCCCGTGCTCAATTCCATGCTGGAGATATACCTGAAAGAGGGATTTGAAGTCTCGCCCAGGCAGGGTTTTACAGGGGGGATCACTGAAAAGGAGCGGGCCAACCTGGCACTTCAGGATAAAAGCATGATCGAACTCTTCGCTCAATGGGATCCGGAACTTACCTCCTCCCTGATCAACCAGACCGGAAGTTTTATCATTTCAGCCCTCAAAAACAGGGTGGGCATGGCCGATTTTGATAATTTTTTTTACTACTATCTTGAAGATCATGCTTTTACAGAAATATCCTTTGAGCAGTTCTCCAGGGATTTCTACAATGAATTCGGGGTGGAGATTGCTCCATACCTGGATGTCATCAACAAGGGAGAGGGGATGGCTACCTTTAAAATATCTCCGCCCGAATACCTTCAGACACGGGATGATATCGGGGATGTCTACCTGGTCAGGTACAGGATAACAAACGTGGGTGACTCCAAAGGAATGGTGGACATGAACTACCGGATCATGGGCCAGGGAGGATTTGGCGGAGGCGGGGGCATGACTGAAGAGCGAAGGGTACACGAGGTGGACCCCCATCAGACCAAAGAGGTGCAGGTGGTGCTCTACGACCGGCCCATGCTGATGACCATAAACACACTGATCTCAGGAAATATTCCCTCCAGCTACAACTATTTCCTGCGGTCGGCCACAGAGGTGGAACATGTGAACATGGATGAGTACGAACGGACCACAGAAAAGGAGGTGAGCTTCTCCTATGTGGATGAGATTGTGGTAGATAATGAAGATGATGGTTTTTACTACTTTTCGGTTTCCAATGAGAGCAAGCTGAAAAAGTACATCGATTCCAGGAAAGTGAAGGAGGAGGGACTTAAATACCAGAGCCTGAATGAGTGGTGGACGCCTTCACAGTGGACTCCCGTGGCCCATTCCGCCTACTATGGGGAGACCGTTCGCTCGGCCATGGTCATCCGGAACGGGGATGCCTCCAACCTGGCACGCTGGAGCACCGTGCTCCCCGAAAACGGATTCTACGATATCTATGTCTACATCCCCGTTTCAGCCATGTACAAACGTCCTGCAAGGAGAGAAGAGGGAGGCAGCGGACAGGGCGGGGCCGGCCAGGGCCAGGGCCAGGGCCAGGAGACCCGGCGGTTCGGACCTGAATTTGCTGATAAGGGGACAGATTACAATTACACCATCTCTTCCAACGAAGGATCCGAAAAACTGATCTTTGAACTGAACAGCCCCGAAGATGGATGGAACCGGCTTGGTTCGTTCCATTTCCCGGCAGATACGGCAGTGGTTACACTGACCAGTGAAACGGACGGCCGCAGGGTAATTGCCGATGCGGTTAAATGGGTGAGAAGAAGATAACAACCGAACCAGGATTCACGGGGCAAAGCCCCGTCACATTGAAAGCAAAATGATATGGACAATTTAAGATTGCGCAAATGGTCCGGGGCAGTATGGATGGCAGCTGTTTTAGCCATCGGGACGCCCTCCCTCAAGGCCCAGGCCCTCCTCACTATGGACCGCTCACTGGAGATCGCCGTGGAGAACAGCCCCGACATGAAGCAAACCGAGCTGGCCCTGGTGCAGAGCCAGGAGAGGCTGAATGCACAACGGGCCAGGTTGAAATCACAGTTTTCCGTTACGCTGAATCCCTTCGAGTATGAAAAGACCAACCGCTTTGACCAGCAAACCAGTGAATGGTACCTGAATGAATCGGCCTCCTCGGGCGGCACATTTTCCATCAACCAGCGGATCCTGCCCACCGACGGGGAACTGATGCTGATCGACCGTTTCTCTTACGATTACAGCTTCACAGAGTCCGCCTTTGCTGCGGACCCCCTCTCCAAGACTTACAACAACCGGCTCTACCTGCAATACACCCAGCCGATCTTTACATACAACCGCACCAGGATGGAGACCGAGAGGCTGGAGCTGGAATATGAATCCTCTCTGCTCCGCTACCTGTTAATGCGTCTCTCCCTGGAACGCAATGTGGCGCAACAGTTTTACGCAGTCTATTCCAACCAGATGAGCCTGGATATTGCCCGCCAGGAGCTGGAAAGCAACCAGGAAAGTTACAACATCATCAGCAACAAGGTTGAGGGTGGCCTCATGGCCCTGGAGGAGCTTTACCAGGCTGAGGTCAACCTTGCCACCAGCCGTTCCGGGGTATTCAATTCCCAACTGATGCTGGAAAACAGCCTGGACCAGTTCAAGGTTCTTATAGGGCTTCCCCTGGACACCACCCTGATGATCGCTGCGGAGATCATGGCTGATACGGTTCCGGTCAACCAGGTACTGGCCATTTCGCATGCGCTTGAGAACCGGATGGAGCTCCGTGAACGGCAGATTGACATGGAGACAGCCAATTTCAACCTGATTCAGGCCCGGGCCACCAATGAATTTGCGGGCTCCATCACCGCCTCATTCGGGGTGCAGGGCAATGACGAAGTATTTGCAAACATGTTTGAAACCAATACCACCACTCCGGCCATCGGACTTTCCCTGAATATTCCCCTGTTTGACTGGGGGGAACGCAAATCGGAAATCAAAGCAGCGGAAGCGGGCCTTCAAAGCTCCCAGCTCAGTTACAAGGTGGAAAAAATCGATATTGAGGTCACCATCCGCTCGGTGGTGCGCAGCCTGAAAAACCTGGAGAACCAGATCGGCATCCAGCAGAAGACCGTCGAGAATGCACAACTGGCCTACGACATCAACCTGGAGCGGTACCGCAATGGCGATCTTACCAGCCTCGACCTGGGCATGTACCAGAGTCAGCTTTCACAGGCCAGGATGGCGGTCACCAATGCCATCATCGATTATAAGATTGAGTTGCTGAACCTTAAAATTCAAACCCTGTACGACTTTGAAAAACAGTTGCCCATCATACCCGAAGAGTTAAAAAACCAGTGAAAATGAAAAATAACTGCACATCAGAATCAAAGAAACAGATAAGAGCCATCCTCATCTCCCTGGCCATTCCATTCATGCTGGTTTCCTCCTGCAAGCAGCCCGACATGCAGGTGAATACCACCATTGAGGTACCGGTGGGCGTCATCGAAGTCACCACATCGACCATCGAGGAGTTTGTCAGCACCACGGGTTCCGTTTATCCTTTGAAGGAGGTTACCCTTAGCTCGGAAATCACAGGTGAGTACACGCTCCAGGTCAATCCCTCCACCGGCCGTCCCTATGCGCTGGGCGATCGTGTGAAAGCGGGAGCCACTGTGATCAAACTGGAAGACGAGGAGTATGTGAATAGCCTGAGGATCAAGTCGAGAGAAGTGGATTTGGAGATCTCCAAACTGGAGTATGAGAAGCAGCAGTCGCTTTACGATAAAGGAGGAGCCACACTGAGGGAGCTCAAAAATGCCGAGATCACGCTGATTAACACGGAGTATGACATTGAAAGCAGCCGGATCAACCTTGAGAAAATGTTCCTCAAGGCACCATTCAGCGGGGTTATTGCAGATCTTCCCTATTTTACCAACGGGACCAGGGTGGCCACCGGGACAGAAATGCTCAAGATCATCGATTACGGGAAACTGTACCTTGAGGCCAACCTTCCGGAAAAATATTTCCGCAATATCAACAGGGGATTTAAAGTCTATGTGACCAGCTATACCAGTGTTGCAGACACCCTTACGGGATTCATTACCCAGATCTCACCTTCCATTGACCCGGAGGCACGTACCTTCAAGTGTTTCGTGGAGGTGGATAACAGGGAGGAGATCCTGCTGCCGGGAGTGTTCGTAAAGGCCGACCTGGTGGTCAACAGTGCAGAAGAGGTCATTGTGATCCCCAGGGACATCATGATGAGCCGCAACAGGAACCAGATCGTATACGTGGTGGAGAAGGGGGTAGCCACGGAACGGATCATCACCACCGGTTTGCAAAACGAAGAAAGCGTTGAAGTGAAAATGGGCCTGCTGAAAGGTGAGAGCATCGTCAATTCCGGGTTTGAGACCCTCCGGAACCAATCCAGGGTGCGGATCCTCAAGTAGAACCTTAAGCAAACCAAAATGTTAAAAGCCATCACCCGATTTTCTGTCAGATACCCCGTAACGGTGAGCATGATCATCATTGCAACCCTGCTGCTGGGTTTTATCTCTTTCGATAAACTGGGGATCGATCTCTTCCCGAACCTCCACAGCCCTAAACTTTATATAGAGCTGGTGGCCGGGGAACGCCCCCCCGAGGAGATGGAAGAGAAATTTGTTGATCCGGTGGAATCACTTGCCATCAGGCAGAACGGGGTGGTCAATGTATCTTCCACCTCCCGCGTGGGAATGGCCCTGGTGGAGGTTGAATACGCCTGGGAGAAGGATATGAATGAAGCTTTCCTGGACCTTTCCAAGGCACTCTCTTCGTTCAACCAGCAAAGTGAACTGGAAGAGATCAACATCACCCAGTACGATCCCAATTCCACCCCGGTGATGCTGGTGGCATTCCAGCACAGGGAATCCACCGACCTGAATGAGTTGAGGCTTACGGCCGAAAACTACGTCCGCAATGAACTGATCCGTTTGGAAGGCATTGCTGATGTGGAAGTGGATGGTGCTGAAGAGCTTGAAGTTCTGGTAGAAACAAATGATTACCTGCTGAGTTCCTTCAACCTGGATGTATCCACCATCGTCAGCCGCATCAACAGCTACAACCAGGATGTATCGGGCGGATCCATCGTGGAGATGGGAAAGCGTTACATTGTGAGGGGCATCAGTGAACTTGAACAGGTCCGGGACCTGGAAGAGATCATTGTGAAGATGGGACAGCCCACCGAAGAGTCGCAGGGTGAGCGGGTTCCGGTGAGGTTGAAGGATGTCGCCACGGTGAGCTACAGTTTGAAGGAGCAGCAGAACGCAGTGATGCTGGACGGGGAGCCCTGTGTGGGGCTGAGCATCTACAAAGAGATGCGATATAACACGGTCAGGGCCGTTGAAGACCTGAAAGAGGCCCTGGGAAATATGGAAAAGGCGCTGCCTGGATTCACCTTTACGGTGGTGGAGGACCAGGGTGATTATATCTCCTCGGCCATCGGGGAGGTAAGCAACAGCCTGATCGGGGGAATCGTGCTTGCCGTATTCGTACTCTTCCTTTTTCTGCGCCGGATCGGACCCACCGCAATTGTAAGTGTGGCCATACCGGTCTCCATCATCGCCACCTTTGTGCTGATGTATTTTACAGGCTTGACCCTGAACATCATGACACTGGGGGGGCTGGCACTGGGAGCCGGGATGCTGGTGGATAATGCCATTGTGGTGCTGGAGAATATCTTCAGAAACCACGAACAGGGTGATTCGGCCGAGGAAGCAGCAGTCAAAGGCACTTCCCAGGTGGGAGGGGCCATCATTGCCTCCACCCTGACCACCATCGTGGTCTTTATTCCCATCGTTTACCTGCGGGGCGCGTCAGGCGAGCTTTTCAAGGAGCAGGCTTTCACGGTGGCCTTCTCCCTGCTGGCTTCACTGGTGGTAGCCATCCTGATCATCCCCATGCTCTACTCACGGTTGTACAGGAAGAGAGCACCTTTCAGTGGTGGAACCAAAAAATCTGTACAGTTTACCGGCTATGGCCGATTCCTGGACAGGATCCTCGAATTCAGGAACTGGATCATGATGGGCACTGCTGCACTGATGGTAGGGGGATGGTTTATGCTGCGACATACCGGCAGTGAATTTATGCCAGCCACGGAGGTCATGGAGTTTTACGTGGACCTCCAAATGCCTGAGGGCACACAGCTGGAGCGTACCGCCGGTGCTGTCTCCAGCCTGGAACAAATCATCAGCGAAATCTCGGGCGACGGACTGGCCATGATATACAGCGAAATTGGACCCACATCGGGACTCTCCTCGGGGGGTGATAAACTGTTTGATGACCAGAACATGGCCACCATCAAGGTAAAACTGAATAAGGGAAGCGCTGTTTCTGCAAACAACCTGATATCAGTGCTTACACAGTACTTCCATGAAAATCCCAATTTCACGGCCCACTTCCGGCAGGAGGAGAGTGCACTCTCAGCCATTCTGGGAACCGATCAGCCCCCCCTCGTGGTGGAACTGACCGGGGAGGAGATAGAGACCCTGGAACAAATTTCCCTGTCGGTCATGCAACAGCTTGAAGAGATCCCGGGGATCAGGAACATCGCTTCATCAGTGGAAGGGGGTGCTCCCGAAGTGGTGATTGCCATCGACCGGTACCGGGCCGGATTGATGAATGTGGATGTGAATACCCTCATCAGCCGGGTGAGCGAAAAACTGCAGGGTACCGAAGGTGGACAGATGGAGGTAAATGGTGAGTTGACCGACATTACCGTCAAGCTCAGTGAAATTACCCTGAAGGAACTGGAAACGCTCACCCTGAATGTGAACAATACAGAGATCCTGCTCCGGGAAGTGGCAGAGATCCGTGTGGGCAACTCCCCCAGGGAGATCCTGCATAACAACCAGAACCGGATCGTGGAGATCACCGCTGACCTGGATCGCGACCTTCCGCTGGACCAGGCTGCACTGGCCATCGGGGAAAAGTTGGGAGGGGTTGAGTTTCCTCCCAAATACAGTTACCAGATCACAGGCGAAGAGGCCATGAGGAAGGAGTCCATGGGAAGCATGGGATTTGCCCTTCTGCTCTCCCTGATCCTGGTCTACATGGTGATGGCTGCACAATTCGAGAGCTTGATACACCCCTTTACTATATTGCTGCCGGTACCCCTCGCGGTGGTGGGTGCGGTGGCGGTCTTCTGGGTCCAGGGAGAAGCGCTGAACATCATGGCCATCATCGGGATCATCCTCCTGGTGGGAATTGCAGTCAATGATTCCATCATCCTGGTGGATGCCATCAACCAGTTCAGAAAGGAGGGCATGAAACTGAAAGAGGCGATCGTTTTGGCCGGTCAGCGCCGGATCAGGCCTATAGTCATGACCACACTGACCACCATCCTTGCCCTGTTCCCTCTGACACTGGGATTCGGTGAGAGTGCAGCACTGCGATCCCCCATGGCATGGGCCGTGATCGGAGGACTCGTCACTTCCACAACGCTTACACTGTTGGTGATCCCCTGTATTTACATGGCTTTTGGCAGGCTCGGGGAAAAATATGGAAAGGGGGGGGATCATCAAGGGTGAATAACCATTTTCTCATAAAACGCAAACTCCTGATCTCGATGCTGTTCGTGGCAGCATCCATGCTGGGTTATATCTCCTGGAAGCAGTTGAAAATGGAGATATTCCCCAATGCCGAGCTGCCCATGCTCTACATCCAGGTGACATCTGTGATCGAATGTACCCCTGAATACATGGAACAGGAGGCCATTCTCCCGGTGGAGAGTGTGATTGCGGGACTGGAGAATATTGAGAAGATCGAATCGAGTGCGGGAAGGCGCACGGGTTCGGTCCTGGTCTCCTACCGGGAGCGGACCGACCTGAAATATGCCTATTTGAAACTGGATGAGCAGATCACCGCGCTGCGGGGGGACCTGCCACCGGAATTCAACCTCCAGGTGGTCAAGATCGACCTGGAGGATGCAGGGAATACGCTGATGAGCCTGCAGGCCCTTGGTTCGGGTGGAGTGGACAGGGTGCGCAACTATGTGGACCAGCACATCACACCCGAACTGGAGAATATTGAAGGTGTAGCAGCGGTCAATGTATACGGGGGAAGGCAGAAATCGGTGGATATTATCCTGGACAGGGCCGCCTGCGAAGCCTATCACATTGCTCCCACCAGGGTCAGGAGCATCCTCTCTTCCAACATGAACCTCCGCCAGTACGGAGGCGTGGTGAAAGAGGAGGGACGCCGGTTCTTTATCTACCTGGATGCCGAATACGAGACCATCTCACAGATCGAGGACCTGGTCATCGGCAGGGGAACCAATCCCGTAAGGTTGAAAGACATCGCCGAGGTCTATTATGGGGAGAAAGAGGAAGAGACCATCAGCAGGGTCAATGGAAAAGATGCAGTTTCACTGGAGGTCGTGCACGATGCACAGGCCAATATTATCGAGCTTTCCCACAAGGTTCAGCAACAACTTGAGATCCTGAACCGCGAGGGAGTGGCCTTTGATATCCAGGTGGTCATTCAGGAGAACAATGCTGACCTGATGGAGGATAACATCGACCAGATCATCCGCCTGGCAATGACCGGTGCCCTTCTGGCCATTTTCGTATTGTGGGTTTTTCTTCGCAATGTTAGGCTGGTCATCCTGGTGGCGCTGGCCATGCCAATCTCGATTTTCGCAGCTTTCAATTTCTTTTTCGCATTTGATATCTCTATCAACAGCCTGACCCTTATAGGGATTGCCCTGGCAGTGGGGATGCTTCTCGATACCTCGGTGGTGGTGCTCGAGAACATTTACAGGCTCCGGAGCCTTGGTTATCCGACCACCGAATCGGTCATCAAAGGTACGGGTGAGGTCTGGCGTTCTGTGGTAGCCGCCACCGCAACCACCGTGGCCGTTTTCATTCCTTTCGTGTTCTCATCTGAGTTCCTGATCAGGCTCCTGGCCAGGCACATCGGGGTCTCCATTATCTCCACCCTGGTGGTTTCGCTGGTGGTTTCGCTGTTGCTGATCCCCATGGCAGTGAATGTGATCCTCTCACGCGGAAAGCGCAGGGACCGTGAGGTCTACCAGGAGGTATCCATCAACAACCGCATGGTCAGGGTTTACCTTTCCCTCCTGAAGACCGCACTCAGAAACCCGGCGCCAACCATTGTGGGGGTACTGATCCTCTTCTTTGCCACCATACTGACCACCCTGTCAGTTTCGGTGAACAAGCTGGAAGCCCTGGAAACCAACCAGGTGACCCTGTATGTGACAATGCCCACCGGATCCACACTGGAATCCACCGATCAGCTGGTGGCCGGAATGGAAGAGGCACTGATGACGATCGAAGAGCGGAAAGAGTTGATTTCCAGGATCGAAGAGGAGGAAGCCACGGTGACCCTCCTGTTGCAGGACGATTACCGCAAAATGAACAACCGCTCCTTTGGCCAGATCCAGTCCGAAGCTTACGAGATGGTCAAGGAGATGCCCGCCTCGGATATCAGCCTGACGGCCTCCTCTGGAGTAGGAGCGATGGGGGGCGGAAACAGCGGAGGCAGGTCCGCAGGTGAAGCAGGTTTCCAGCAATTGCTGGGGATAGGTGAAGATGAGGAGTATATCGTGCTGAAGGGACAGGACTTTCGCCTGATGGTGGAGGTGGCGGAGGACCTTCAGTCCTACCTTGATGAATTGGATAACATCTCCTGGGCCCGGGTCTCTGTCAGGGAGAATCAACCGGAGGTCCATCTCGATTTCAACTCCCTCATTATGAACCGTTACGGAATTACCAGAAACCAGGTCATGGGGGAACTGAATACCTTCCGGAATGAGATAAGCTCAGGGGTGAACTTCACCCAGGACGGAGAAGAGTATGAAATTATCATCAAGTACAACGATGCCGGGGAGGAGGGAGAGGATCAGGAGATGAGGCTCAGGGACCTGGAAACCCTGGATATCCCTGACAGCGACGACGAATCCCTGTTCGAGCTCCAGCAGATCTCGGAGATCTATTTTGCAAGTGGTCTGCGCGATATCTCCAGGGTCAACCAGGAGAAGCAGGTGGAGTTGCGTTACAAGTACAATGAAGATGTCTACGACTCCAATGAGCTGCTTGATTATGCCCGGAGCGAAATTGAAGACCTGATCCAGAGTGCCAATATTCCCACAGGCGTGGCAGTGGAACTGGTGCAGGAAGATTCCGGGCTGGACGAGTTCAAGTACATTTTCCTGATCGCCATGATCCTGGTATACATGATCCTTGCGGCCATTTTTGAATCATTTATCACCCCGTTTGTGCTTCTCTTCTCCATCCCGCTGGCAGCCATCGGCTCCTTTTTCCTGCTGACCGTTACGGGCGAGTCGCTTTTCAATGCGAATACTGTGATGGGGTTCCTGATCCTGCTTGGAGTGGTGGTCAACAACGGGATCATCCTGATCGATTTCATCAATGAATTGCGAAGAAGGGGGTACCGGAAAACAAGGGCCATCCTTCAGGCTGGACTATCCAGGGTCCGGCCCATTCTGATCACCGCCGTCACCACCTGCGCGGCCATGATCCCGCTGGCCCTGGGGAACGCCGAATACGTGGAAGCCATTGGACCTCCGTTTGCCATTACGGTCATCGGCGGACTGAGCCTGAGCACGCTGCTGACCCTGGTCTATATCCCCATGCTCTACAACGGCATTGAGCAGGCGCTGGCATGGATCAGGAGCCTCACGTGGCTGGTAAAAGCCGTCCTGCTCCTGCTTGTGATATCAGGGTTGGCCCTGGTATACCTCTATATCCAGTCCTTTGTCTGGAAATTGGCCGGAGGTCTGCTGGTCATTGTGGGAATTCCTGTGGTGTGGTGGTTTGTATCCAGTAGCCTGCGAAAGGCCGCTGAACGGATCATCGAGGAAGAAACCCCCATCCGGATTATGGTGTCGAACCTGGTGAAGGTCTATGGAAGAGATTCAAAGACCTCCAGGGACTTCAAGGCAGGCCGAAAGATGGCCGCCAATGCAAAACATGCGGGTATGGCCATAAAACCAAGGCTGGAAGCCCTCATCTGGCAGATTCCCCTGCTGGGTTTCATGGTTTACTTTGCCTGGTTTTTCCTGGTGGGTGGATTCTGGCAGCTCTTCTCTTCTGCTGTGGCATACTTTTACCTGCTGGCCATTCTCCGTGAATTCAGCCTGATCACCCGCAGGAAATTACTGCGTCTCTTTACGCTGGCGTTCAGGTATGTGGCCCCGCTGGCCGTACTGTTGATCTTCCAGTCCCGGTGGGATCACCTGTCACTCACCCTGATTGCCGGTGCAGCCTGGTACCTGGTCATTTTACTGGGCAGGGTATCAGTACAGGTGAAACAATCCGGATTCGAACTGAAGAAGATCCGGCCCCTGCTCCGCTGGTTTTTCTGGTTTGTATCCGTCCTGCCCGTCCTGGGAAAGGAAAAGGAGCAGTTCAAAGCGTTGAAAGGGGTCTCCCTGGAAATAGGTACCGGGATGTTTGGTCTGCTGGGTCCCAATGGTGCGGGTAAATCGACCATGATCCGCATTATCTGCGGGATTCTGGAACAGAGTTACGGCAAGATATGGATCAACGGGATCGATACCCAGGAAAAAAGAGAGGAACTTCAGGGACTCATCGGCTACCTTCCCCAGGAATTTGGCATGTACGAGAACATGTCGGCCTATGCATACCTGGATTATCAGGCCATGTTGAAAGGGATCTCCAACAGCCAGGCACGTTCCGCACGCATCAGGGAGGTACTTCAGTCGGTTCACATGTGGGATGCCAGGCACAAGAAGATCGGGGCATACTCAGGAGGGATGAAGCAACGGATCGGGATTGCCCAGGTGCTGCTCCACCTGCCACGGATCCTGGTGGTGGATGAGCCCACGGCGGGACTTGACCCAAGGGAGCGGATCCGATTCCGGAATCTCCTGGTGGAGCTGAGCGCCAGCCGCGTGGTGATCTTCTCCACCCATATCATCGAGGATATTTCAAGTTCCTGCAACACCATGGCGGTGATCAACAGGGGAGAGGTACTTTTTAGCGGAACACCTGGAGCAATGACCGATATTGCCCGTGGCAAGGTATGGAAAACCAGCCTGCCTTCAGAACAATTTGAAGAGGCTACCAAAGAAATGCTGGTGGTACACCATATGCGCGACGGGCAGCAGATCCGTTTCAGGTGCATTGCTGCAGCAAAACCGTTCAAGGATGCGGTCGAAGAGTCTCCCCTGCTGGAAGATGCCTACCTGTGGCTGCTTCGTTCCGATAAAGAAAACAAAGAGAAATAGCCCATGTCAAGGTCCCGTTCCATACTTCAAAATACCTACAGCCTGGCCAGGTACAACATGAGAATCATTTTCGGGGGCAAATTTATCTACTTCATACTGGCAGCCTTCATTTTCTTCCTTGTATTCGGCACCATCATGGCCCTGGAGAATAGCGAGATGAACATAGAAAACATCTATGGTTTGCTGGCTTTCCCTGCCATCCTGCTGGTATTCTTCCCCTCGGTTTTCGGAATACAGAGCGATGCCGATTCGAGGACGCTGGAGATTATTTTCGGGATTCCCGACTACCGGTACAAGGTGTGGCTGGTCCGTTACCTCATGATCCTGCTCCTGGTCTTTTTCCTGCTGTTCCCCTTTGCCGGCCTGGCCTGGTATGCCCTGGTCAGTTTTCCAATAATGCCAATGGTCCTGCACCTGATGGTGCTGGTGATCTTTACCTCCTCCCTGGGATTCTGTCTTTCCACCCTCATAAAGAACGGAAATGCCACGGCGGTGATCATGGTGATCCTGGGACTTTTCTTCCTGATCCTGACCGATGAATTGGATGAATCAAAATGGAATATGTTCCTCAATCCCTTCAACACCCCGGGGGATATGAACTCCATCGTCTGGCGGGAGATCATCCGCCAGAACCGCCTCATTCTGGGAATTACCAGCCTGGTATTCCTGTTGCTGGGATTACTAAACCTGCAGCAGCGGGAAAAGTTCCTCCGTTGACCCTACAGGATCTGCTGCCCCCGGGTGGCTTTTGACGTGGGATTTGGAAATCTCTCCTACTTCACCAAATGTTTTAAAGAGGAGTTTGGAATCTCTCCTTCCGAATACTCCAGGCAATATATTTAGCTGACACACGAAACTCCTCGGCTCCAAAAGTTGCCATTCTAAGGAATAATTGCTTTCTTTTATTCCAAATCCATACGATCATGAAAAAGACGCTCCTTGCTATTCTGTTGACGGTTGTAACACTCCACGAGGCATTGCCTGCCGATCCGCCTCCTGTAATCGGATTATGCATCGCTGCGCCTTCACCTGACAGGCTGAAACAGTTCATTACTTTCATGGAGGAGGAGCTGGCTCCAAATGGGGTGAATACCCTGGTGCTTCGGGTTGATTACAATTACGAGTTTAAATCATATCCCGACATGAGGGATGAAGGAGCCCTCACCGAAAAGGAGGTGAAAAAGCTGGTCCGCGCTGCCAGGGAACATGGGATCGCCCTGATCCCCCAGATCAACCTGCTGGGGCACCAGTCCTGGGCGGGCAAAATAGGTCGTCTGCTGGAAGTATACCCCGAATTCGATGAGAATCCCTCGGTGAAGATGCCAGCGGATTACAAGTGGCCCAATGACGATGGATTGTATTGCAAAAGCTATTGTCCCCTGCACCCCGATCTTCACCAGGTGGTCTTTGCCCTTGTGGATGAGATCATGGATGTGTTTGAGGCCAGTGCCTTCCATGCGGGAATGGACGAGGTCTTCTATATCGGGGAAGAGGAGTGCCCGCGATGCAGCGGGAAGGACCGCTCCGAACTTTTCTCGGGCGAGGTGAATACACTCCGGGATCACCTGGCGGCCAATGACAGGGATCTATGGATCTGGGGCGACCGGATGCTGGACGGTGAAACAACCGGACTGGGCATGTGGGAAGCCAGTAAGAACGACACCTACCGCTCCATTGATATGATCAGCAAAGATGTGGTGATCTGCGACTGGCACTATGAAAGGGCCGATCCCACAGCTGCCATCTTTGCCCTGAAGGGATTCCGGGTCATTACCTGTCCCTACAGGAATCCTGAGGTCACAAAGGATCAGCTGGAAATGTTGGAATTATTTCGCACCAACAGTGCCAGGGGCGTGAAAGATCGCTATTATGGTATTATGCAGACCATCTGGAGTCCTGCTTCCACATTCCTGGACCTCTATTACAATGAGAATCCAGATCCAGACAGGGTAGGGCAGGTGGAGAGCCTGAAATCAATGTTTAATTTTTACACACCCGCTGAATGAGCTCCGACCGAATTAAATCCATCGATATTCTCAGGGCGCTGACCATGCTCCTGATGATCTTTGTAAATGACCTCTGGACACTGTCCAACATTCCCGAATGGCTTGGGCACAAAGGAGCCCATGATGATGGCATGGGACTGGCGGATGTGGTGTTCCCGGCTTTCCTGTTTATCGTGGGACTCTCCATACCGCACGCCATCCGGGCAAGGTTCAAAAAGGGGGACTCCAAAGGATTGGTGTTCAGGCACATTCTGGAACGCTCCCTGGCCCTGATGATCATGGGCGTTTTTATGGTCAACCTGGAAAACATTGACAGGGAAAAACTGATGATCAGCAAATATGTCTGGCAGATCCTCATGACCCTCTCATTCTTCCTCATATGGAATATTTACCCCGGAAAGGTATTCGGAAAGATCCCACCCCTTGCCATGAAACTCACCGGGTGGTTGATCCTGGTTTTCCTTGCGGTGATTTATGTGGGTCCCGGGGATGGCGATTATCACTGGATGAGGCTGCACTGGTGGGGCATCCTTGGGCTCATTGGCTGGGGATATCTGCTGGGTGCCCTGGTCTACCTGGGTGTGGGCAACCGCCCGCTATGGATCGCCGTGGTGGTGCTGTTGCTCATCCTGATGAATGTCAATGAATTCGCCACCCCGTTCAACCGGAGCATCAGCCTGGTGGTGAGTGCCTCCAACTATGCCAGTGTGATGTGCGGTGTGCTGGTCACTTCCCTGATGATCAGGTTCAGGGAAAAGGAGCTGATGAAGTACCTTGTTCCCGTACTTCTGGGCATTTCGCTGCTGTTGATGCTGTTCGGGTTCCTTACAAGGCCTTCCTGGGGGATCTCAAAAATTCTTGCCACTCCGTCATGGACCGCCATCTGTGCTGGCATCAGTACCGGTTTCTTCGCCCTGTTATACCTGTTGACCGATAAGGCGGGAATCACTAAGTGGGCAAACGTAATTGCGCCGGCAGGTTACAGCACCCTGACCTGCTACCTGGTTCCCTATTATGTCTATGCACTCGGAGCTTTGACAGGGCTCCATCTGCCGGATGTGCTGACCACGGGAATGGTCGGAATCCTCAAAACACTGATTTTCTCCATCCTGATCATACAACTGACGGGTTTGCTGGGGAAGATTCATATACGGCTGAGGATCTGACATGGGCCCGTGAAGAAGTTCTATGATAATTCTTATTTTAGCAATGATCTAACAGGAACTATTCCATGCGTTTTTCCATTCGACCCGAGCCAAGTCCGGAACAGAGGATCCGCTCCGTGACCATTGATGAGATCCTTTCCGTGAGCAGTAAATTACCGGGAGACCGGCCCAGGCTGGAACACTATTTTTCCCCTACCAGGAAAGAGGCCTTCGTCAAGGGTTACCTGCATTTCCTGAATACTGCCCTGCTGGAGGCAAAACATGGGGAGCTTGACATCGATCTCTACCTGGTTTTTGTACTCTCCTTTCAGTTCATCGCGCCCCTGCTGGAAATCCCTGCAGAGAAGGAGCTGGGACTCTTTTTCAGGTTGCTTCAGGATACCTACGGGATCGAGGAGATCGATCTGAATCTCAAATTCGGTACCGATGCACATAAGGCAGGAGGGGTCAGCGAACAGGAAGCCATCAACGCCTTCAGGGACGAACTGGAGGATAAATACAACGGGGTCAGGGAAGTCAAGGAGAGTGTGCAGAAAAGGTTGAAAAAGGATGCCATCGAGGCCATCATGAAGTGGCAGAGAACAAAAACCATTCCTGCGCTTGCCGAGGCCTTTGGCCGTTCCATCGTGATTCCTTCCTTTTTTTCTTTTATGGACAAAAGAATGATAAATTTTTACAGGGGCACCACCAATGGCATTACCTACAGGGTGGCCATCCCCGAAGAACTGGAATAATATTGGTCCCTATGAAAAATAAATACTGGTTTCCACTTATCCTCATGGTCATGGTACATCTCTGCGCCACAGCACAGTTCCGGGGTCCTGGAATAGGCTTTTTCGATGCCTTCACCGATATCGGATCACCCGCCATCCCCGGAGCAGCGATCTACGGAGAGCCCGGCCAGGAGTACAGCCTTACCGGTTCCGGCGCAAACATCTGGTTCGGGGAGGACAGTTTTTCTTACCTGTGGAAGAAGATGGACGGTGATTTTATCATCCAGGCCCGGCTGAGTTTCACTGGCGAGGGCACCAATGCCCACCGGAAAGCGGGCCTGATGATCCGCAGCGGCCTGGACAACCATGCGGCCCATGTAAGCTGTGTGATCCATGGAGACGGGCTTACCTCGCTGCAATACAGGGCGCAGGATGGGAAGGATATGGAAGAGATGACCTTCGACATCTCCGGTCCCGATGTGATCCAGCTGGAGAAGAAAGGAACCAGATTTACCATGTCGGTGGCTCATTTTGGAGAACTCTATCAGCAAAAAAGCGTCGAAATTGACCTGGAGGGGGCGCTTCAGGCAGGGTTATTCATTTGTTCACATGACGATTCTGTCACCGAAGAGGCAATATTCAGCAACGTCAGGGTGCTGGGGACCGCACCGGACGACCTGCAACCCTACAGGGATTACCTTGGAAGCCTGCTGGAAGTGATGGATGTGGAATCCGGGCACCGCCAGGTGATTGGTGGGGCCCCTGGTTCCTGGCAGGCTCCCAACTGGACGCCCGATGGCAGGCATCTCATCTTCAATGCCGACGGATCCCTCTACAGGTTCGACCTGACCACCGGTGATACCCTGCTTCTGGATACCGATTTTGCTAACGACAACAACAACGACCACGCCATCTCATTCAGCGGAAAACAATTGGCCATCAGCCACCATGCTGCCGAGGACCAGGGCCAGTCGGTGGTTTATACCCTGCCCGTGGAAGGGGGTATGCCCACCCGGATTACCCCGCACAGTCCCTCGTATTTTCATGGCTGGTCAGTGGATGACAGGTGGCTGGTCTATACAGGCGGAAGGGGAGGTGTATACAATATCTACAAGATACCCGTTACCGGGGGAGAAGAGATACAGCTTACGGACCTGGAGACCCTGGATGACGGTCCCGAGTTCAGTCCGGACGGGAAGTATATCTATTTTAACTCCTGCAGGAGCGGGACCATGCAGATCTGGAGGATGGGGACCGATGGCAACAATCCGATCCAGCTGACCTTTGATGAATACAATGACTGGTTTCCCCATATCTCCCCCGACAACCGTTGGATGGTGTTTATCTCCTTTCCACCGGAGGTGCCGGCAGATGATCATCCCTTCTACAAACGGGTCTATCTTCGCATGATGTCACTGGATGAAATGAAGCCCAGGGTGATAGGGTACCTCTATGGCGGACAGGGTACCATCAATGTGCCCAGCTGGTCCCCCGACAGCAAAAAGATCGCATTTGTGAGCAATGGAACCTTCCAGTAATCTGTGGATATGAAAAACCTTCTATATATTGGCCTGTGGGTGACCGGTTTGTTTTTATGTTCTGCGACAGGGGTCGCACAGGTTGCAAGTGGTTACAGGCCTGGCCTTGCTTTCCGGGAGGACTGGAAGGAGACACCGGCCGAAACGCCTGTCAGCCAGGGCCATGTAAATAATCCTGATCTTATCCTCGGACTTTACGGTCCGGGTAGGGACAGCATCAAGAAGAGCCATCACGCTGCTCCTGAAGATGATCCCT
>JAHEEC010000038.1:0-17885 GCA_024640885.1 Bacteroidota bacterium
CTGGTCAGTGGCCTCCGGAGCTTGTCCTGCAATGGAGGGATTCGATAGGCACCGGGGACGCCACCCCCCTTCTTGTGGGAAACAGGCTTTATATCTTCACCCGTCAGGGTGAAAACGAGGTGATACTCTGCCTGGACGCCGGGGGAGGTAAGGAGCAGTGGAGAGAATCATATCCTGCGCCTGCAGTTACAGGGGCCGGAGCGAGGCACCCGGGTCCCAGAAGCACTCCTGTGATGTCGGATGGCAGGATCGTTACACTGGGGGCAAGCGGCATCGTTTCATGCCTGGATGCAACCACCGGCAAGCTCCTATGGCGAAAGGATCCCTTTCCCGGGGTGGTTCCCATGTTCTTCACCTCAATGTCACCCCTGGTCGAGAATGGACTGTGCATTGTGCACCTTGGCGGGGCGGGAAACGGAGCCATGATCGCCTATGACCTGAAGAGCGGAAGTGAAAAGTGGCGGTGGTCCGGTGAGGGACCGGATTACGGCTCCCCGGTCCTGCTGAAAGCTGCCGGTACCGTGCAGATTGTAACCCCTACCGAAAAAAGCATTGTGGGAGTGAATCTTGCTGATGGGAAGTTGCTCTGGAGCCTCCCCTTTGTTCCCCAGAGAAGGGCATATAACGCTGCCACTCCCATTGTTAACGGGGACCAGGTAATTTTCACCGGTGCAGGAAGAGGTACCCGGGCCGTAAAGATAAAGAAGCAGGGCGCAGATTTCGTGGCCGAGGAGCTCTGGTCCAATCCGGATCTCTCCGTCCAGTTCAACACCCCCGTCCTGAAAGATGGATTGCTGTATGGTTATTCAAGCGGAGGATCGCTTTTTTGCCTGGATGCCATGAACGGGAAGACCGCATGGGCGGATACCACCAAACATGACCGGAGCGGATTTGCTGCCATCCTGGATGCGGGACCTGTGATCCTGGCCCTGCCAAGCAGCTCCGAATTGATCTTCATCAAACCGGTAAAGGAGAATTACTCGGAACTTGCTAAAATCAAGGTTGCAGGCCTGCCCGTATATGCACATCCCGTGGTGTCAGGGAACCTGATCTATGTCCGGGATGAGAAGACCCTCACCCTGTGGAAGAGCAGGTAGATCAATGGTAAACCTGCTGGAAAGGAGCTTTCCGGCCGATCCGGGGGGGCGATCCAGTGGATTGGGCTCAGGCCTCGTACCCCACCGTTTGTGCAAAAAGGATCCGCTGGGTGGCTGACAGTTTGAATTCCTTCACCGGATTTTCCTTGTCGCAGTTATGGAACCATGCTGCAAGTCCCTGGGAGGCCGCGAACAGGTATACATTCTGGGCAATGAAACCCGTATCGGTATAAAAATAGGATTTTTGCACCTCCGGGTCACCGATGGCCCTGTCGGGCTGGTCGGGCCCCAGGTCATACCGGGAGAGATCCGCCACGTAAAAGATATTTACAGGAGCAGTTGCGGCCCTGCCTCTTCCCGCCCTTGCCCTGAAGTCCCTGGCAGCAACCGGTGCCAGCCGGTGGGGTACGGCCTCATAGAGGTACACTGCTTCAGGCAATGCCACATAGAGGTCAATCTCCTGGGAGTTGCTGGCAGAGGGTGCGGTCCTCCCCGGTTTTTGAAAGGAGGCCTCTTCCCTGTTCACCCCGAAAGCCGCCCAGAGAAGGTTTGAAAGGAGCTGCAGGGGAAGTTCCCTTGAGCTGATGTTCCGGTTGGTCCTTCTTTGCATCAGTGCTGCAAGCACGCTCATGCCTCCCTCTTTCTCAGGTGAAGGGAGATCGATGGGCCGCAGATCCTGAAGGCCATGACCCTGCATGGCAAATCCTGTGGGGGTCCCGGCCATGATAGCGGCTGCGGGCAATGTCCTGACAAACGTTCTTCTTTTCATCACTTTACATGGTTATAGCGTGGAGGATTATTTTAAAGCGATATCATATGCGAACAGCTGATCCGAATGACGGATATAGAGCTTCCCACCGCAAACCACGGGATGTGCCCAGTGCATTCCCTTTCCGCCGGAAGGCAACTCAAAGGTGCTTATGGCGCGATACTGGCGGGGGGTTGCCTCCACGAGGGTCATGATCCCCCGTTCATCCAGAAGGTACAACATCCCTTCCGCATAGGTCAGGGATCCCTTCCCCCCGGTTTTCCACATCTGCTCTCCTGTCATGAAATCAAGGCAGAACCAGCCCCTGGAATTGTGGCCTGCCCCGTACAGGTATCCGTTGTGAAGGACCACCCCGCCATGATGGTTATCCATGAGTTCGGAGTGCCAGACCTGTTGGGCTTGAATATCTTTTCCGTCCACGTTCAGTTTCAACAGGATGCTGCCCTTTCCGTAACCACTTGCAGCGAATATATAGCCTTCGTGAAAGATGGGGTCGGGCACATTGTTTGAACGGCTGTTTTCAAATTCCGTGTGCCAGAGAAGCTTCCCGGTTTCGGCGTCCAACCCGAATATGTGATTTGAGCTTAATCCGGCAACCTGCCGGGTTCCGCCATGATCAAAAAGGATCAGGGAGCTGAATCCAACGGTGCCCGGTATCTGGGTGTTGGCCCAGATCAGGCGGCCATCCCTCTTATCGAGGCAGACCAGGTATCCTTTCTTTCCAGCCGGGGTGCAATAGAGCCTTTCACCCTCGATGTGCACTGATTCGGAATATCCATATTCCGGGATTTCCGCTTCAAACCGTTCCCGCAGTTCCATGCTCCAGACCATCCTGCCCGTTTTGCATTCAAAGGCAGTGAGCCTTCCCAGTTCACCCAGGTGGTACAATATCCCTTCATCATAGGTGGGGGTGCTCCTGGCACCCGTGTAGGAACTTGCGTAGGAGAGATCTGTCTCCCAGGAGGGACCGTTGGGACTTTTCCACACCAACCTGCCGTCAAGGTCAAATGCAAATACATGGGTCTGCCTGTCGCTCTCCCCGGCAGTAAAAAGCAGGCCCTCTGCAATGGCAAGGGAACTGTATCCCTCCCCCAGTCCTGAGATGCTCCATTCCAGCGGCGGCCCCTCCCCCGGCCACTCCTTCAGCAATCCGGAATCGTTCGATTTATTGGACCGGTCCGGGCCATGGAAGCAGGGCCAATTACAGTTTTCCTGGCCCAGGATTACAGGACCGAAACTGTTGAAGGCAAAGAAACAGATCAGGGTCGTTGCAATGTGAAGGTTCTTTCTGATGGTTATAACTATTCCTCTATTTTCCATGTGAATTTATTGTTGGTGAAGGATCCCGTAGGGATGATCTGACTTAAAATTAAGCTTTTATATATAGATGGTCAAGCGGATATGGGTATTCATGAGAATTGGGTACCTGCCTTTGATTCCAGATCCACCTGGAGGTATTGTATTTTAGAATATGAAAATTAGTTATATATAATTTGCATATATATAATAAAGTTATATATTTGTTTCTATGATATCAAATGATTTATTGAAAGGTACCCTGCGTACCATCGTGCTGAAGTTGTTGGCCGACAACGGACGAATGTACGGTTATGAGATCACCAAAAAGGTGGAAGAGCTCTCTACCGGTAAGATCAAACTCACATTCGGTGCACTCTACCCGGTTTTGCATAAACTGGAAGCTGACGGGCACATCAGGACCGAATCGGAATATATCGGGAAACGTGTCAGGAAGTACTACTCTCTCACTGAAACAGGAAGGTCGTGGAGTGAGCAAAAGATGGATGAATTCTTTGATTTTGTAAACACCTTAACCTACGTACTCAAACCCACTCCTGCCTGAAATGATTGCTGCCACCATTGATGACAATCTTGAGCGCATCAGGGGCGATCTGGTTGGTCGGGGATTGACCTACGGCCGGCTCATTGAGGATCTTTTGGACCATGTGTGTTGCCTGGTTGAGGAGTACATGAATCAGGGAGAGGATTTTGAAACCTCCTATTCCAGGGTTCTTGACTCCATCGGGGAGAAACGGCTTTCCGAGATCCAGCATCAGACATTGCTTAATCTTGATAAAAAATTCCAACGCATGAAAAAATTCACGTATGTTTTCGGATTGTCTTCAGCCCTGGTGGCCATTCTGGGTGCCTTATTTAAGAAGATGCACTGGCCCGGGGCCGGGATTTTGATGACTGTGGGCATTGCAATGGTGGTGCTGGTGTTCCTCCCTCTCTATTTTATCACATCTTACCGGGAGCAGGCGGAAAAGAAAAACCCCGCCTATGCCATAGTGGGATATGTCACCCTTGCATTCCTGTTACTGGGTGCACTCTTCAAAAATATGCACTGGCCAGGAGCCGGGATTGCCATAGAGGTCGGTCTTGGTTTCCTGATCATTGGATTTATTCCATTGTATGTGGTCAATGCATTTCAGCGGGGCGGGAAAGAAAAGGTCACCCTGCCTTATATAGTCATGGTACTGGTGGGCATCTCCACGGTGATATTGTTCACCAATGTGCGCATGGCCAGGTTTGCCCTTGATGTGTACCTGGATGAATCACTGGCCAATGAGGAGCGTGTGGAGAGGGTCAGTGAGCGGACGGCAGACCTGCTGGTGTTGATGCGGGACAGCACCCAACCGGATAAATTGCAATTGATGGAAAAGATCCACGACCAGGCCAGGGAACTGCAGGTGATGATCCGGGCCATGCAGGATGGAATGATTACCTTCATGGAAGAGCCGGGGAGATCCATAGGGGAGGTGATTGGCCTGGATAACCGGGCGGCGGGACGCGAAGCCATTTTAGAGCACGGAGATGGAAGGGCATTTGATTTGGCAGCCAGGAAATACAGGGAGTTGCTGGAAGAACTGGTAAAGGATCCGGTCATTTGGAGCCAGATCGAGGACCACCTTGAGTTTACGGGCAGGGTATGGCTTATAGAATTTGAATCCGATGATGTGGCGAATGGCCCCCTGATCAAGAATTACTATAAACTTTCAGATGCCTCAAAGGGGATCGCATTGAGCGAATATGTGGCTATCACAACCCTGATGCATCCCTGACCAATGAAAAAAGCCGGCCATTTTTCATGGCCGGCATGACATGACCGGTATAAATGGTAAAAGGGGCCTGGAGGGGCCCCTTTTTTACTAACCACTTAAACCTAAAAAAGAAATTTTACTGTATCACCCGTTGTGAAATGTAAAAGGACGTAAGATTTGTTTTCATATACCATTATACATATGATGTGCCAAAATATGTAAATAGCATAAGACAAGGATGATACAAGTTTTCAGCCAATTGCAGATATTTAGAAAAGTGAACGAATCCGGGATGAGGGTGTACGCATTCGGTCAATTCTGAACCTTCATCATGAAACAAAAAGGCCGACTCATATGAGACGGCCTTTCACTCGGAAGCAACACCGTTGCTTTACTTCCTTGTCCACTCGGTCTTACGCCCCAGGGCCTTGATCCCTGCCACGTATCCCTTCAGGAATAAAGTGTTGTAATTGGAATCCTCAAACCAGGCATAGCAATCATAGGTTTTACCATTTTTTGGATCGTAGATGGAACCGTCATCCCATTGCTTTTCCTTGCTGTCGTATTTGAAATTTTTCACGATGGTGAGACCCATGATCGGGCGGGTGGCCAGCTTGGGATCTGGATTCTCGTCATCGATCTTTGGTTTACCGTTTTCATTGGGTTCATCAAGCCAGGTAATTTTACCGCTGTATTTTCCATCACTTCCCTTTGCAATCTCGATGGTCGATGTTTTATCATCATTGTACCATGTACCCTCAATTCTATCCGCCTGGGCGTAGAGGAACAAAGGAACAAACAGGATGGCAAAGGCAGTGAACACTTGCTTTTTCATAATTGTAAGTTTTGGTTTGGGGATGAAAATAGTGATTTCAGCGATTAACCACAATAAGGGAGGTTAAATTCTCACGTATTCGGTATATGTATGCGAGAATTCATTTTTTTCCCCGGCATCCACATGTTCCGTGGATACGGCCCTCCATTTGCTAAAATCAATCTCCGGGAAAAAAGTATCCGCTTCAAATGATTCATCCACCCGGGTCAGGTAGAGTCTCCCCACAAGTGGGAGGAACTGGGCATAAACCATACCCCCTCCTATCACAAAACACTCATCGGTTTCCCCGGCAAGTTCAATGGCCCGGTCAATGGAACCGGCCATTTCACATCCGTCGAAAGATTCACCCGGTATGTCAGTGATCACGATATGCTTTCGGTTGGGTAGCACTCCATTGGGGAGGGAGAGGAAGGTTTTCCTGCCCATGATCATCGTATGGCCCGTGGTCAGTTTCTTAAACCGTTTCAGGTCATCCGAAAGGTGCCAAAGCAGCTGGTTATCCTTACCGATGGCATTATTCCTGGCAATGGCCACGATGATGGATACGTTGTGAAGGATCTTCTGTGCCATATCAGACCGATATTGCCCCTTTGATGTGGGGATGCGGATCATAATTCTCGATGGAAAAATCTTCATAGCTGAAACCGAACATGGATTTGATATCCGGGTTCAGCTGTACACGGGGCAACGGCCGGGGATCCCTTGTCATCTGAAGGCGCACCTGATCCATGTGGTTTATGTAGATATGAGCATCGCCCAGGGTGTGTATAAACTCCCCCGGCTGAAGTCCCGTTACCTGTGCCATCATCATCAGCAGGAAAGAGTAAGAGGCAATGTTAAAGGGTACCCCCAGAAATATGTCTGCGCTTCGCTGGTAGAGCTGGCAGGAGAGTTTCCCGTCGGCCACATAGAACTGGAACAGGATGTGACAGGGAGGAAGGGCCATCTTGTCCAGCTCCCCCACATTCCAGGCACTTACAATATGTCTCCTGGAGCTGGGATTTTTCATGATGGAATCCACCACAGCGGAAACCTGGTCGATGTGATCCCCTCCGGGGGTGGGCCAGCTTCTCCACTGATACCCGTAAATGTGTCCCAGGTTGCCCTCTTCATCGGCCCATTCGTTCCAGATCTTCACACCATGCTCATTGAGGTAACGGGTATTGGTCTCTCCGTTGAGGAACCAGAGCAGCTCATGGATGATTGATTTGAGATGCAGTTTTTTGGTGGTCAGCAATGGAAAACCCACTGACAGGTCGAATCGCATCTGGTAACCGAATACACTCACCGTCCCGGTTCCTGTTCGGTCCTCTTTCCTGGTTCCCTCCTCCAGCACGTGGGATAATAAATCAAGATATTGTTTCATAAATCCAACCCTCCAACGGGAGGTAAAAGTAGCCAAACCACGGGGAAATCAAAAGGAATAATTATCAACATCGGCCACCCGGGAAATTCTCACTTTCAAACCGATATTTCATTATATTTACGGAAGACAATGGCAAAGAAACACTGGTTAACACCCCGCACAATCCTTGTTGTGGCCGGCATCATTCTCCTGGGATTAATGGTGTGGCGATTCTCCAACATCGTGGCCTATATCCTCATCGCTTCAGTGCTCGCTCTCATCTCCAGGCCGCTGGTCAGATTGCTTGGAAAGATCAGGATCGGGAAATGGGTGATCCCTGTTTCCCTCAGGGCCCTGTTCACCCTGCTGGTGATCTGGACCGTTTTCTTTGGTTTCTTCAGAATTTTTGTTCCACTGGTTGCAAGCGAGGCCCAGGAACTCTCCAATGTGAATACCGCACTGGTCATTGAGGAGTTCGAAGCACCGATCCAGCGGCTTGAAACGTGGTTCGGCAAACTGAATCTCGGGGATGGTGTGCCGCACTCCCTGAGGGGTGAGTTGCAACAAAGGGTGGCATCGATCCTGAATATCAACATGATCACCGACATGGTGGCCGCCATTGCTTCCATTATAGGTAATGTGGCATGGGCCATTTTTGCCATCTCATTTTTTACCTTTTTTATGCTCAGGGAGGAGTGGCTGATCACCGAATATATTATCACCATATTCCCCAAGGAAAAGGAAAAAGCATTCCGGCATGCACTCGATTCGGTAAAATTTCTCCTTCGCCGTTATTTTGTCGGGATCCTGATTCAAATGACCGGGATCCTGATACTCGTGACATTGGGGATGACCATTGTCGGGATCGGTTTCAAGCAGGGGCTTGTGATCGGGCTTCTGGCAGCTGTTTTAAACATCATTCCATACCTGGGTCCCTGGATGGGAGCTGCCCTTGGGATCATCCTGGGCGTGGCCACACATCTTCACCTTGATTTTTCAACCGAATTGGTGCCCATGATGGGATATATGTTGCTGGTGTTTGCCATTACACAGGTGACCGACAATACGGTGTTTCAACCGGTTATTTTTGGGAACAGCGTCTACGCCCACCCCATTGAGATTTTCATTGTGATCATTATGGCCGGAAGCCTGGCCGGCATCGTGGGGATGATCCTTGCAATTCCCACATATACGGTGGTCAGGGTATTCGCCAAAGAATTTTTTAATAACTTTAGGGTGGTCCAGAAGCTGACTGAAAAGATATGACCCACACCAGATCCATTGCAATCATTTGTATTTACTGCCTTGTCTTTACAGGGCTTTGCGGGGAGCTCAGGGGACAGTCCTCAGACACAACCGGAATGCTTCTCATGCAGATCGAAGCCATGGGATCTTTAGCGGCAGACAGTACCGGTGGTGCACTGAATGTTCCCAATGTCTTCTCGCCCAACGGGGATGAGATCAATGATTATTTTGAAGTGACCACGGACGGGACCACGGTCTATGAATTCACGGTGTTCACCAGGTCCGGCACGCGGATTTATCATTCCCTTTCCACCAGGATCTTCTGGGATGGAAAAAGCATCGGGGGCGAGGACCTCAGCGAGGGCATTTATTATTACGTCATCGAGGAGACTGGGGATTCGGATCCCTTTGAGAGTGCGGGAATGTTATACCTTTTCAGGTAGACACAGGCTCCCAGGCCATCTTTTTGACCAGCCATCCAAAAAAAAGCGTGCTGAAAAAGGTAAATGAACCGTATACCACGGGAACCAGTCCCATCATATGACTGTCTAGCAAGGTGACCGCCACCACAATGGCAAGCCCTGAGTTTTGAAGTCCTACTTCGATGGTGATGGTGAATTGGTCCAGCACCCGGAGCTTCATCAATCTGGCCACAATCCATCCTGTGGCCATGGCAGCGAAATTAAGCAGAAGTGCATAAGGGAAAAGGGAAATGAAATCACTCCGGGTGATCGATTCCTGTCCCTGGTCAATGAAGATCACCCCCAGGTAGATCAACAACAACAGCAAGGGCATGACGATCCTGAGCGGGCGTTCCAGACGGTCCGCAGTCACAGGCCTCCATTTTCGGATGCGCGTACCGATGAAAGCCGGCAGAATGGTGATCAGAAAGATATTGAGGAGGGTATCAGCCACGTCCAGTTTGAAGGCAGCATCCTGGTGGATGAACAAAGTTAGAGAGAGGGTCACCACCACCGGGATGGTGATCAGGGTGATGAGGCTGTTGCTCGCTGTCATGGAGATGGAGAGTGCCACGTTCCCCCGCAACAGGTAAGTCACCAGGTTTGAGGTGGCTCCGCCCGGGCACGCTGCAATAATCATCAGGCCCACCTTAAAGAGCGGGTCCATGGGAACGAACCTTGCAATGAGGAAAGCGATGACCGGGAGCAGGACGATCTGGCAGCAGAGGCCTGTAATAAAACCTTTTGGCCTGATAAATATATTGCTGAAGTCACGGTCTGTGAGGGATAACCCCATCCCCAGGGTGATTATTCCGAGGGTTACAGGGAGAAAATAATTAGAAAAGATGGAATGCATGCAATGAAGTTAGAATAAATTATTTAAACCCGATAAAAATTAGATTTATCCCCTGTTATATGAATTGAAGAGGGGTGAGGTATTGTTATTTTACTTCATTCAGGTTAAATTGCACGGTCGCCCTGCAATGCTATAACAAAAAACTAACCTGAACCATCTATGAGAAAAGTTTACTGTCTCACATATTCACTTTGGTTTCTTGCCTTTTCCCTTTTTTTCATCCAACCGGTTTCCGGTGAGGGTGAATCATCCGGTTCGGAACACTCTTCGGAAGCGCTGATGCGGGGGGAACGCCTGTTCTACGGCCTGATTGACGGGAAATTTGAATCAAAGGCATGCATCAACTGCCACAACACCGTGGAGATCGACACATTCAACTGGAATCCGAATGCCTGGGAGATCGCCCATAAGTATAAGGAGAAGAGCCTGGAGGAGTTTCAACGGGCCGTCCTGAATCCCACTTCAAAGACCATGTCGGTCATGCACGAGACATTCAATCTCGATGAGAACGACGCGGAGATGATCAAAATATTTCTGGATTCATTTGAGGAACAGGGCCTGACAAAAAGGAAACCGGTGATCAACAAGATCTTTCTTTTTCTGCTCCTCGGGGTTGTGCTGACATGGATCTTGCTGGATATTTTCTTCCTGAAACGAGTGAAGAGAAGATATATCCTTGGGATCATCTTTATTGTGGCGCTGGGGTGGCAGATCAAACTGCTTTACGAGGCCGGTACCTCCCTGGGCCGCCAGGAATCTTATGAACCCGATCAGCCCGTTAAATTCTCACACGTGGTGCATGTACACGATAACCAGATTGATTGTAAATATTGCCATAATACGGTGGAATTCTCAAAATCGGCAGGCATTCCAGATGTGAATGTGTGCTGGAACTGCCACTCGCTGGTGCGGGAGGGAACCTATTCGGGAAACCACCAGATCAACAAGGTGGTGGAAGCCTATGAGAGCGGGACCCCCATTGAGTGGATACGGATCCATAACCTGCCGGATCATGTCTACTTCAACCATGCCCAGCATGTGAACGTGGCCGGGCTGGAGTGCGCCACCTGTCACGGGCCAATCGAAAAGATGGACCGGGTAAGGCAGGTTTCTGATCTGAGCATGGGTTGGTGCATCAACTGTCACCGCGATACGGAGGTGCAGTTTTTTGACAATGCATTTTACACCCAGTACGAGGAGCTGCATAAAAAGTTGGAATCAGGGGAGATTGACCGCGTTACTGCTGAAATGATAGGTGGTACCGAGTGCTCCAAGTGTCACTATTAAATCCGTTAGAACCCATGGAAAAACAGTGGAGAAGTATTGAAGAATATAAAAACGGCAGTGACCTGAACGAGGAGGTCATCGGTGAATCAAGGCACAAAAATGCGGTACTTGATGTGCTGGACAGCAATGTGGTGGATGCCCCCGCTTCACGAAGGGATTTCCTGAAACTGTTTGGTTTCAGTTTCGCCACGGCGGCTGTGGTGAGCAGCTGCGAAAAGCCGGTCCAGAGAGCCATTCCCTACCTGATCAAACCCGAGGAGGTGACCCCGGGCAAAGCAAGTTATTATGCCTCCACATTTTTTGACGGGAGCGAATACTGCAGTGTCCTGGTCAAGGTCAGGGATGGCAGGCCCATTAAGATCGAGGGGAACCATCAGTCACCCGTCTCGCGGGGGGGCACCAGCGCAAGGGTTCAGGCTTCGGTACTCAACCTCTATGATGATGCACGCTATAAGGAGCCCATGATCGACGGAAAGGTATCTTCCTGGGAGGAGGCCGATGCGGCGGTGGCCGGACGGCTGGGCCAGGGTGGCAGGACCGTATTGCTCACACCAACCATGATCGGACCTTCTACCAGGGAAGTGATCAGGAAATTTCTTCAGTCACATCCATCGGCCACCTGGATCCAGTACGATGAGGTCTCCGCTTCCGGGATCAGGGAGGCACATGAATCTGTTTTTGGTACGCCGGTGATCCCGGGATTCCACTTTGACCGGGCCGGGTATATCCTTAGCTTCGATGCCGATTTCCTTGGCACATGGATCGCCCCTGTGGAATTTGCAAGGGATTATGCCTCCACCCGGGAGGTGACCAGCAGCCATCCCCACATGTCAAAACATGTCCAGGTGGAATCTGGTCTCTCTATGACCGGCTCCAATGCCGACGTGCGCATTCCGGTCACCCCCGCGGAGTCGATCCTGATGCTGGGGAATATCTATAACAGCGTGGCAGGCGCCACCGGTTTCCCGTCGATCTCAGTGGCTCCGTGCATCAACCCGGTGGATTCCATCGTGGCCGACCTGCTGCAACACAAGGGAGTCTCACTGGTAATCAGCGGATCCAATGATCCGGAGGCCCAGAAACTTGTGGCCGGGATCAATTACATGCTGGGAAATTACGGGACCACCCTGGACCTGGACCGCACCATCCAGCTGAAACAGGGAAATGACCGGTTGTTTTCTGCTTTTGTGGATTCACTGGAACGGGGAGAGGTGGACAACCTGTTGATGGTCAATGTAAACCCGCTCTACAGCCTTGGAGGGTCAGATGCGATAAATAAGGCAGGATTCACTGCTTACCTGGGATCTGCACTCAATGAGACTGCGGAAGCCTGCCAGGTGATCTGTCCCGACCACCACTACCTGGAAGCATGGGGTGATGCCGAACCGGTAAAAGGATCCTACAGCCTTCAGCAACCATGCATCCATCCTCTGTTTAACAGCAGGGCCTTCCAGGATTCACTGTTGCAATGGGCAGGGCAATCGCGGACCTATGAAGAGCTACTAAAATTCTGGTGGGAAACGGTCATTGCCCCGCAGGAGGCAGGCGGTAGCCAAACCTGGTGGGTTACGACCCTTCAGGCAGGGTACCATCATACTGAACCCGGTGAAAATAAATTATCATATGCACCTCCCCGGGTGACCATTGATCCCCCTGCGTCAGACCTGGTGTTGACACTCTATTCAACCGTGGCGCTCAACGATGGTCGGTATTCAAATAATCCCTGGCTGCAAGAGCTGCCCGATCCGGTCTCGAAGGTATGCTGGGACAACTACCTGGCAGTATCCCCTTCCGATGCCGAAGAAAGGGGACTGGTGGATGAGATGGTGGTCCGGGTGGATGGAATTGAGGTCCCGGTGCTGGTCCAGCCCGGTCAGGCCAGGGGTACGGTATCCCTGGCACTGGGATACGGGCGTACAAAATCCGGAAAGGTGGGTGAGAACCTGGGGGTGAATGGTTTCCGCTGGGTTGTGTTCAGGGATGGGAACCGGGACTATACCAACGACCGCATTTCCATGGAGTTAACCGGCCTTACATACCCGCTGGCTCGCACACAGACCCACCATACCATGGAGGGAAGGCCCATCGTGAGGGAATCGACCCTGAAGGAGTTCCAGGAAGATCCTTCTGCTGGGAACCATTTCCACCTTGAAACAGAGGCCCATCACCAGACCCTCTATCCTGAAGTTAAATTTGACGGGTACCACTGGGGTTTGGTGATCGATCAGAACAAATGCACCGGCTGCAACAACTGTGTGGTGGCCTGCACCTCCGAGAACAACATAGCCACTGTGGGCAAGGAAGAGGTGAAGAACCGAAGGATCATGCACTGGATCCGGATTGACCGCTATTTCAGCAAAGACCCGGAAAACCCAAGGGTATTCCACCAGCCGGTCATGTGCCAGCACTGTGACAATGCACCCTGCGAAAATGTGTGTCCTGTTTCGGCAACCATGCACAGCAACGAAGGATTGAACCAGGTGGCCTATAGCCGCTGCATCGGGACCAAGTATTGCATCAACAACTGTCCTTACCGGGTCAGGAGGTTCAACTGGTTCAGGTATATTAAAAATGATAAATTCGATTTCAACCAGAACAGCGACCTCTCCAGGCTGGTGCTGAATCCCGACGTGACCGTAAGGGAGCGGGGGGTGGTTGAGAAGTGTACTTTTTGCGTTCAGAGGATCCAGGAGAAAAAAATGGAGGCCAAACTGGAGAACCGGACCCTGGTGGACGGTGAGGTCCAGCCGGCCTGTGTCCAGTCCTGTCCCGCGGGAGCACTGGTATTCGGAAATATGAATGATCCCCAGTCGAAGGTGAGCATCCAGAAGAAGCAGGAGCGGAATTATTACCTGCTGGAGCAGCTTCATACGCTTCCATCGGTGGGTTATCTGACCAAGATAAGGAACATTGAACCAGAACCCGGCAGCGGGGAGCCGGTGCAGGAACCACATGGATAATATTTTAACAGACCGACTATGTACAATACTGAAATAAGGGGACCGCTGGTGTTGGGGAACAAATCCCTGGGCCAGATCACAGCGGATATTACCTCGCCACTTTACGCACGCCCGAAATTCTGGTGGATCGTGGGGCTGGGGATCAGTTCCATCATGATGTTGCTGGGTTTCTGGGCCATCTATGTAACCGTTTCCACCGGCATCGGCACATGGGGTGTAAATAATACGGTGGGCTGGGGATGGGCCATCATCAATTTTGTCTGGTGGATCGGGATCGGTCATGCCGGTACGGCTTTTTCCATTTTCCTGCTTATCCTGAGGCAGGAGTGGCGCTCCTCCATCAACCGGGCTGCCGAGGCCATGACCGTGGTTGCAGTGGGTTGTGCGGCCATCTTTCCGGCCCTTCACATGGGCCGCGTCTGGGATGCCTTTTTTATCTTTCCCTACCCCAATACCCGTGGCCCGCTGTGGGTCAATTATAATTCACCCCTGTTCTGGGACTTTATCGCCATCTCTGCCTACCTGCTGATCTCGGCGTCATTCTGGTTCCTGGGGATGATCCCCGATTTCGCCACCATTCGGGACAATACAAAGTCGAAGGTTAAAAAGGCGGTATACGGGTTCTTCGCCATGGGGTGGAGGGGCTCTGTGGGAGAGTGGAAGAGGTATGAGGGGCTGAGTTACATCCTGGGAGGCATCGCCGCTGTGCTGGTGGTCTCGGTGCACTCCATTGTCTCCACTGACTTTGCTGTGTCCGTGGAACCGGGCTGGCACACCACGCTCTTCCCCCCCTATTTTGTGGTGGGGGCCATATTTTCCGGATTTGCCATGGTGATGACCCTGATGATCATCCTGCGAAAGATCTACAAGCTGGAGGATTTTGTGACCGATTCCCACCTTGACAGGGTGGCCAAGATCCTGGTCTTTGTCTCCCTGATCATGGGAACTGCATACCTGACCGAGATCTTTGTGGCATGGTATTCAGGGAACGAGTACGAGATCTTCACCTTTTTCCACAACAGGATCACAGGTGAGTTTACCAAGCAGTTCTGGGCCATGTTCATCTGCAATGCCATTATTCCTCAGCTCATGTGGTTCAAAAAGATCAGGAGCAATTTCCTGATCGTCTTTGTGATCTCCATCCTGATCAATGTGGGAATGTGGTTCGAGAGGTTCAACATTGTGGTCACTTCGCTGGCCAACGATTACCTTCCCTCGGCCTGGGCAAGTTATTCACCCACCTTTGTGGAGATCTCGGTCTACCTGGGTACACTGGGCATCTTTATCTTCGGGGTACTCCTCTTTTTCAAATACATTCCAATGATTGCCATCAGCGAAGTGAAAGCGGTGAACAAGTACCAGTTAAAAAAGAAAAAATAGAGACAAATGGACGCACAATATCTGTTGGGTGTTTTCGACGGAGAGGAGGCATTGCTCAGTGCCTTCCGCAGGATGAAAGAAGAGAAGATAGAGATCGAGGATATCTTCACGCCTTACCCGGTACATGAGATCCTGGAGAACCATGGACGGAAGTCAAAGCTGACCATCGTGGGCTGGTTCTACGGTTTCTTTGCATCGGTGGGAGTACTGGCATTCCTTGTCTACACCGCGGTGATTGACTGGCCGTTGAATTATGGGGGAAAACCCAGCAACGCGTTCCCCTCGTTCCTGGTGATCACCATCATCCTTACCATTTTCAGCATCACCATCCTGAGCCTCTTCACCTTTTCGTGGAGGGCCAATTTATGGCCCAGCAACCAGAAGCCCATTTTCCATGAGGGGGCCACGGATGACAAGTTTGTGATCCTGGTGCACAAGGAAAAGGCCGATGCGGTTAAGGCTGCATCAGTGATGAAAGAGAATGGAGCCATTGATGTGATTGAAAAGTAAAGCTTAACCCATGTATAAAATAACCATCACTACCACTATTCTCCTGCTGGCACTTGTTTCGTGCGACCGGACCAGGTCCAGTACGGGATGGGATTATATGCCTGATATGTATTACTCCAATGCATATGAATCCTATACTCCCAATCCAAATTTCGGGGATCACAGTACCATGAGAACCCCGGTGGAGGGCACTGTTCCCAGGGATATGGTGCCCTTTCCATGGAGCAAGACCGACGAGGATAGGATCTCAGCCGGGAAAGCACTGGTAAACCCAATGGAACACAGCGCCGCGAACCTGCAAAGGGGCAGCGAGGCATATGACATCTTCTGCCTCTCCTGCCATGGTCCTGCTGGCGATGGCAAGGGTTATCTTTTTACCAGCGGTCGCTATCCCTATCCCCCGGCAAGCCTGGTCAATGACAAGGTGAAGGCTCTCCCCGACGGGGAGGTCTATCACACCATCACGGTGGGGTACGGGATCATGGGGGCCCACGGTGCCATGATCCGGCCCGAGGACCGGTGGAAGATTATCCTGCATATTCGTGAAAACCTTCAACAGCAGACGCCCTAATCAATCGATCATGGAAGAGAAAATCAAGTTATCCCGCAACTATATCATAGGAACATTGATCATGGTGGCTTTAGGCATTGCTGCCATGGCCTATGCCTTCATTGAGGACCCGCAGCGCGGTTGGGCCAATTTCCTGTTGAACAATGTCTATTTTGTTTCGCTTTCGGTGGGCGCGCTGCTCTTTCTTTCCATCCAACGCGTCACCCACTCCGGATGGTCGGCGGGATTCCTTCGGGTTCCCGAGGCCATGGCCGGGTACCTTCCGGTGGCTGCCGTCCTGTTCCTGGTCATGATCTTTGGGGCCCATTCCCTCTATCACTGGTCCCATGCCGATGCGGTGGCACATGATCCGCTCCTGGCATACAAGAGCCCTTTCCTGAACCTGCCCTTCTGGAGCATCAGGATGGTGGTCTATTTTGCGCTCTGGATCCTTATGTTTGTGCTCCTGCGGAGGGTTTCCCTGAGAGAGGATTCACTGGGGGGACTGGAGCCCTTTAAGAAGATGGAACACCTGGCCAAGGTCTTTATCTTCATCGCAATCATCACTTTTTCCTTTGCCATGATCGACTGGGTAATGTCCATCGATGCACACTGGTACAGTACCATTTTTGCAATCAAGAATTTTGTGGCTGCCTTCCACCATGCGGCCATCGTGATCACCTTTATCGTCCTGTGGATGAATCAGCGCGGTCACTTTCCCTTTCTCAATAAAAGCCACCTGGGGGATTTCTCCCGGTACATCTTCATGTTATGCATCATCTGGGGGTATTTCTGGTTTGCCGAATTCATGCTCATCTGGTATGCCAACATCCCTGAGGAGACGGCCTATTTTCTTCCACGGGTCAGGGGTGAGGGATGGAGGATCTTCTTTTTTGCCAATATCCTGATCAACTGGTTTCTGCCCTTTGTGCTCCTGATGCCCAAAGCGACAGCGCGAAGCAAAATGGTCCTGAAAATCGTGATCCCTTTCCTGATTATCGGACAGTTCATCGACCTGTATATACAGATCTTTCCGGGCACACTGGGAGACCAGGTCCTGGGTATCCAGGAGATCGGATCTTTTGTGGGATTTGCCGGGCTCTTTATGCTGGTTACAGGTTACGTGCTCAGCAGGGCCAATCTGTACCCGGTCAAACACCCCTTCCTGGAGGAGTGCGAGCACCATCATACCTGAGACCGTTGGAATCCAGGTTTAGATCATTCCCATGAAAATATACCAGCGGTTTCATTTTCTGAGCCTTGACATTGTCATGGGTGCCCTTGCATCCTCCTGCCTGGCTGCCGGTTTGTTCATGTCCACTCCCGGTTGGGCCTGGTGGTTTTCCCTTGCATGCACCGTCTGGTTGCTTTACACGGGAGATCATATCATTGATGCCTGGAAAAGCCGCAAGAAACCCCAAAGGGCCCTGCACCTTTTTATCTTTAAAAATCGCAGAAACCTGCTCTGGTCCATGGGCATCGTTGCCTCGGCAGATCTGATCGTCATCTTCAATTTCCTGGAGAGTTC
>JAHEEC010000038.1:17985-36389 GCA_024640885.1 Bacteroidota bacterium
CCGGTCTCGGTGATCATCCCTTCAATATCCTCCACAGAGGTTTTGGTGGCATCATATTTCACCCTGGTCCAGCCCTCCTCGAAGGAAGATTCGCAGGATGCAATTCCATCCAGGGATTCAACCCCCGCTTGAATGGCTTTTTCACATCCTTCACAGGTCATGCCATCCACGTTCAGCACCACCTCCACCATTTCTGCTGCAATGGCAGGAGTCTCTGTGGCAGAATCCGATTCAGTTTTTGGTTTGTTGTTGCAGGCAAACAGAATTGCTGTGGCCGCAAATAGGAGCATTATTTTTTTCATATTGTTTTGTTTTTGGGTTCAATCTTGGGTGCGAAATATATAGATATTCAAGGTGTTAAATAACCCGGTCTGCGATCAGCACAAGGATAATCACCAGGTAGAACAAATTTACGGTAATAAATGCCTTTTTCCAATGGTTGATCAGTTCGCCCCTGTAAGTAAGCCTGAACATCCGGACCAGGAAAAGGACCGCAGCTGCAATGAGCACCACGGATACCACGCGGTTCCTGATAATGGGCGTTGCAGGAAGCATCATGACGATCACCCCGGTGGCGGCAATCCAGACAAAACTCAGGTTCCTGATCTGTTTTGGGTCGAAGAGGCTTGTGATGACGGGTAGCCCCGCTTCGTGGAACTGGTTGCCAATTTTAAGCAGCAGGAGCCAGTAGTGTGGCATCTGTCCCACGAACAACAGGAACCCCACGGTAATGATCCGCATATCCAGGGGATCGCCTCCGGCAGCGGTCCATCCGATCAGCGGGGGAAGGGCCCCGATAAGGGCCCCGGGAAGCACTGCAAAGGCGGTTAATTTCTTGAGGGGGGTATAGACCAGGTTGTACCAGAGAAGCGTAAACACGCCGATGCCGGCTGCCAGGGGGTACCCGGTAAGCACCAGCAGGAGGGTCCCGGACAATGCAGAGGCCACTGAGAACAGAATGGCTTTCCCAAGGGAGATGGTCCCGGCAGGGATGGGCCTGCTCACCGTCCTTTTCATGAGGGCATCGGTATGCCTCTCCTGGATCTGGTTGAGGGCACTTGAACCCATGGAGAGAAGAAAGATGCCTGCAACGGAGATTCCGGCATCCAGGTCCAGCAGTGGTTTGAACAGGAAATAGCCCAGGAACCCGGTCAGGGCCACCGGGATGGAGATGGTAAACTTACCAAGCTTTAAATACTTATTCATTGAGGGTTTTCAGGTACTCCACGATCAATTTCACCTGCTCCTCGCTCACCATTCCCTGGTAAGAGAGCATCAGTCCCTTGTTGAAACCTTCGACCACATCTGCATTGGGATCATAGATGGACCGCTTTACATACTCTTCATCGACGGTGACGGTCCGTTTTTCACTGCCGGTGGTCACCGGCTGCTCATGCCCCCATATCCCCTTGAAGGAGGGTCCCACCAGCCTGCTGCCATCCACCGAGTGGCAGGCAATGCACCCGTTGTTTCTCAGCACCTGGTAGCCCTGGTCGGCCAGGGAAAGTTCCGTGTCGATCACAGGTGCCACCGAAGTGGTATCTTCGATCCATGCGTCAAACTCCTCCTTGGGCATGACCCTCACCCCAGATAACATGTAGGAGTGCTCCAGTCCGCAATATTCGGTACAGAACAGGTTGAACTCCCCGGCAGTTCCGGGGATGAACCACATGACTTTCTTCTGCCCGGGCACCATGTCTTCTTTTACCCGGAATGCCGGAATGTAGAGGCTGTGCAGCACATCCAGCGCCACCAGGTCCAGGATGACCGGTTCGTTGATGGGGACATAGAGGCTGTCTGTGATCTTCCCGTTCTCATATTCGAACTGGAATTTCCACATCCGGGCAATGGCCTTCACATGCATGGCTTCTTCCGGCGGATGTTTCATGGGTCTCCATCCCATCCAGCCGAAATAGAACATGACCAGGACCAGCACCAGGGGGATGACGGTCCAGATCACCTCCAGCTTCGTGCTGCCCTCATTCTGGATGGCTTTGGGATGCTTGTCTCTCCGGTACTTGTATATGAACACGATCATCAGGATGGTGAGGCCCACCAGAAAGAAGACCGAAATCCCAAGGATGACCATGAACGCCCGGTCGACACCGGCGACAAAGTTGGAAGCTTGTTGTGGATCTACATTATACATGGGTAAAGTGGTTTATCTGAACCTATAATCCAGCAGGGTTATGAAAATGACAACTCCAACAAGAACCAGGATTAGTATGGCCATAATCCTGAAGATCTTCTGGTCGAATTTCAGATGCATGAATATGGCCAGCACAAATGCCGACTTGGTGGAGGCAAGGAGCAGTGCAACCACCGTGGCCCAGCGGGTCAGCTGGATCTGGGTAACCGCCACTGAGGTAGCCGTCAATACCAGCAGCAAAAGGAGGATCAGTCCGTAGGTGCGGTAGGGTACGATATGGTGTGTGTTGTCTGACATGGGTTTCGTTTTATGTGATCAGGTAAAAGAGGGGGAAGAGGAAGATCCATATGAGGTCCACCAGGTGCCAGTAAAGCCCCCCGTTTTCAAGCAACTGAAAATTATCAAATGTGAGTTTCTCCCTTTGAACCTTTACCAGGACCACGATCAGTAGAACCATTCCTACAATGATGTGCAGCGCATGAAGCCCGGTCATAAAGAAATAGAGGCCGAAGAAAAGGATATCCCCCTTACCCAGTTCCTCCAGCACCGGTGAACTGGGGTAGAGGCCGTGACCGATCTTTGCACTCCACTCAAAGTATTTATTCACAAGAAATACCAGGGCCAGGATCAGGGTCGTGGCGATGAGGAGCAACGTGGTCCGTTTGTCCTTCCTCTGGAGGGCGGTGGTGGACATGGCTATGGTCATGCTGCTGACCAGCAGGATCACCGTGTTAATGGTCCCGATGGTCACATCCAGCTCATGGGCCGCCAGATGGAATGCATCGTGGTGCATGTAGCGGTACACAGAATAGGTCACAAACAGGCCGCCAAACAACAGCAGCTCCGTAAAAATAAAGAGCCACATGCCCAGCTTGGAGGCAGTGTCATCCCTGTGTTCGTCATGGTGTGCAATTGCGTCTGACATGGGAATCTGCTTTAGTCGAATTTATAGGTTGCTTTATCGATCACCGGGATCTCATCGAAATTCTCCAGGGGGGGCGGTGAGGGGATCCTCCACTCCAGGTTGGTACCGCCCCATGGATTATCGGTTGCGATCTCTCCGTGCCTGGCCGACTTGATCAGGTTCACCAGGATGACCACGAACCCGGTGACCATCACAAGGGCGCCCATGGAGGAGATGATATTGGGGCCATGGAACTCCGGCAGGTAATCGAAGTACCTGCGCGGCATTCCCTTGATGCCAAGGTAGAACATGGGCCCGTACAGGGTTACGAACCCGATGAAGAATGTGATCCATCCAAATTTCGCCCAGCTCCTGTCATACATCCGCCCGTAGATCTTTGGGAACCAGTAATGCATGGCCCCGAAGAAAGCGAAACCCACCCCGCCAAAAACGATGAAGTGGAAATGAGCCACCACGAACGCAGTGTCGTGCACATGCACATCGGTGGCCAGGGAACCAAGCACCAGGCCTGTAAGTCCGCCGATCAGAAAAACAAAGATAAAGGAGGCTGCCCAGAGAAAGGGGATCTCCGTGCTGATGGATCCCTGGTGCATGGTGGAGATCCAGTTAAATACCTTGATGGCACTGGGAATGGCCACCAGGAATGTGAGGATGGAAAAAACCCAGAGTGCGGTTCCGCTCATCCCCGAAGTGAACATGTGATGTCCCCAGACGAAATACCCCACAAAGGCGATGGCCAGGGTGGAGAATACAATAGCCTTATAGCCGAATATGGTCTTTCTTGTGAATGTGGGGATGATCTCGGAAATGGCCCCCATGGCCGGCAGGATCATGATATAGACCGCAGGGTGCGAATAGATCCAGAAGAGGTGCTGGTATAGCAGGGGATCCCCCCCTTTGGCCGGGTCAAAGAAACCGATGCCCAGGATCCGCTCACCTGTCACCATAAGGAGGGTGATTCCCACCACCGGGGTGGCCAGAAGCTGGATCCAGCCCGTTCCGTAAAGGGTCCAGGGGAACAGCGGCATTTTGAACCAGGTCATGCCGGGAGCCCTCATCCGGTGTATGGTTACAATAAAATTGAGGCCTGTGAGGATGGATGAGAATCCCAGCACAAATGCGCCCAGGGCAGCAGGCAGCATGTTGGTTCCGGTCTTGAAGCTGTAAGGAGCATAGAAGGTCCATCCGGTATCCGGCGGGCCGTTGCCAAACAGGGAGATAATCACCAGGATTCCACCGAGCACATAGATGTACCATGAGAAGAGGTTTAACCTGGGGAAGGCCACATCCTTTGCGCCGATCTGTATGGGCAGCATGAAATTGCCAAAAACCGCCGGGAGCCCCGGGATCACGATCAGGAAGATCATGATCACCCCGTGCACGGTAAAGGTTGCATTGTAGGCCTTTGGCCCCATGATGGTTTGTCCGGGGGCGATCAGCTCCAGTTTCATAAGCAACCCCAGCACAACCCCGACGCAGAACCAGCCCATGATGGAATAGAGGTAGAGCAGGGCAATCCTTTTGTGGTCAGTGGAAAGAATCCATTTAAAGATGCCTTTTCTGCCTCCGTCCTCCTCAAGGTAGGATTTGTAGCCTTTATTTTCAGATTCGATAGATGTCATAGGTTAAGTGGTTTTTCTTTTTCTCACCAGGATCAGCACAAGGAACAGGATCACCCCCAGAAAGAGGATCAGCGTCCCTGCCACCTTGGTGACATTTAGTACATATTGTTGACCTTCAGGATCAAATGAATAGCAATACTGGAGCACCCGGTTGATGGTGGGACCGGATTTACCCTGGGCCGCATCCAGGATGGACATCTTTAATTCGAACGGGAGGAAGTAGATGCCGTTCATGTAGCGGGTAATCTTGCCTTCCGAATCCACAATGACCAGCACGGCAGCATGGATGAAATCATTGCCGGTGGGTTTGAAGCGGAACCCGACGGCATCGGTCAGTGCGCGCACATTGGCACTGTCTGTGGTGAAAAAGCGCCAACCCTCCTGGGCCTCCTCCTTTTTCTTCATCAGATTCAGGTAGTTCTTCTTTTTCTGTATGGCCAGTTCGGTTCCTTCCCGGGAGTCGAAGCTGATGGTCAGCGCCTGGTAATCCTTCCCCAGTTCAAGGTCGGTGCCGTCAATCACATCGGCCAGTCCGTCCATAAGGGGGGAACAGATCCCGGGGCAGCGGAAATAGACAAAGTTAAGGATGGTCGGTTTGTCAATAAGATCACCGATGATCACGGTGTCACCATGCTCATCCACAAGCATGGCGTCCATGGGAATGTACTGGTCAAGCTTCTCGATGATCCCAATCTCAAGGTCCGGATCGGATTGCGCCCATGAAGTGAAAAAGATCAGCAAAAGAAACAGGGTGGAAAATAACGCTTTCAATCTTCTCATAAAGGGTTTTAGGTCTTTAATGGTTATTTAGGGATGGGTCAGGAATTATAACAAATATCGGGTTAATTTGATCTATATTTAAGAAATACTACACAAAAAAAAGGTTTATTTAGAAATAATAAAAATAAATAATTTTGGCGAGTGTAATTTTTAGATTTATAAATTTGATAAACCATATTTTTTTAATGCTTAAAAGGATCTTCAGGTTTTATCGCGATGGTTTCAGGAATATGACCTGGGGAAAAAGATTATGGGGGATTATCCTGGTCAAGCTGTTTATCATGTTTGCCATCCTCAGGATTTTCTTTTTTCCTGACATCCTGGAGAGGAATTTCGATAGTGATGAAGCACGCAGCGATTATGTGCTGGAGCAATTAACCAACCCTTAACACTATGCTAGAATCATTCGACATGTCACTGGTTGACTGGTCACGTGGACAATTCGCACTTACCGCGATGTTCCACTGGCTCTTCGTGCCCCTCACCCTCGGATTGTCCTTCATCGTGGCCATCATGCATACCATCTATGCAAGGACGGGTGACGATGAGTGGAAAAAGATTACCAAATTCTGGATGAAGCTCTTCGGGATCAACTTTGCAATCGGGGTCTCCACGGGGATCATCCTGGAGTTCGAGTTTGGCACCAACTGGTCAAACTACTCCTGGTTCGTGGGAGATATTTTCGGTGCACCACTGGCGGTGGAAGGGATCCTGGCATTTTTCCTGGAATCCACCTTTGTGGCCATCATGTTCTTCGGGTGGAACAAGGTGAGCAGGAGGTTCCATGTAACGGCATCCTGGCTCACTGCATTCGGGGCCAACCTTTCGGCCATATGGATCCTGGTGGCCAATGCCTGGATGCAGAAACCTGTGGGTACCACCTTCAACCCGGAAACTGCGCGCAATGAAATGACCAACTTCTGGGATATTCTTTTTTCCGATGTGGCCGTCAATAAGTTCCTTCACACCATCACCTCCAGTTTCCTGCTGGCTTCCATCTTTGTGATCGGTGTGAGCGCCTGGTTCCTGCTGAAGAAAAGGGAGGTGCTCTTTGCAAAAAGAAGTACTGTGGTTGCTTCGGTTTTCGGGGTGATTGCAGGATTTGCCACCCTGTTTACAGGGGACACTTCCGCACGCATCGTGGCCAGGGAGCAACCCATGAAATTTGCATCCATGGAGGCCCTTTACGATGGGCAGTCCCATGCCCCGCTGGTGGCCATCGGGGCCATGAGGACCGATACCACGAAGCTTCCCAATCCGAGGCAGGATTTCATTTTCAAGCTGGAAATTCCCAATGCCCTCTCGTATATGGTATTCCTTACGCCCAGCGGGTTTGTCCCGGGCATTTCAGACCTGGTATACGGCAACAGGGAGCAGGGAATCATCTCCTACCAGGAGAAGATCGAACGGGGGGCCATTGCCATTCAGAGCCTGAAGGAGATGAAGCGTGCCGGGGAGAGGGGAGACCAGGCCACCTACGATGCCATGGCTGAAAAGTTCGCCGACCCGCAATGGCAGGAGGAATATTACCGGTATTTCGGGTATGGTTACTACAAGGACCGGGAACTGAAGGAGTTGATCCCCAATGTGAAGCTGAGCTTTTACTCTTTCCACATCATGGTGATTCTCGGGACCCATTTTCTGATCCTCTCCCTGATCGTCCTCTGGCTGAGCCTGAAGAACCGCTGGGGTAACCACAAATGGCTCCTGTGGGTGGCCCTCTTCACCCTCCCCATGCCCTGGATCGCAAGCCAGACCGGGTGGCTGGTGGCCGAAATGGGAAGACAACCATGGGTGGTTTACGAACTGATGCCCACTTTGTCGGCCGTATCCCGGCTGAATCCAGGGGCGGTCCAGCTTACCTTCTGGATCTTCCTGGCCACCTTCACGGTGTTGTTTATCGCTGAGATCAAAATACTGGTTACACATATCAAAAAAGGACCGGGAGGAAAATAGCCATGTTTGGAAACCTATCACATTTAGCACTTCAGCAATACTGGTATGTGATTGTATCCCTTCTGGGGTCAATCCTCGTCTTCCTTTTCTTTGTGCAGGGAGGACAAACCTTCATATTCCGAATCGGGAAATCAGAGGTGGAGAGAACCATTATTGTCAATGCACTGGGGCGGAAATGGGAATTCACTTTTACCACCCTTGTGGTTTTCGGGGGCGCATTTTTTGCTTCGTTTCCCCTGTTCTATGCCACCAGTTTCGGGGGCGCCTACTGGGTCTGGATGGCCATTCTCTTTGCCTTTGTGATCCAGGCGGTTTCCTATGAATTCAGGAGCAAGGCCAGCAATTTCCTTGGGAGCAGAACTTATGAATGGTTCCTCTTTATCAATGGATTGCTTGGAACCTTCCTGGTGGGGGTGGCCGTGGCCACTTTCTTTTCCGGGTCTCAGTTTTCCCTCAACGAGATGAACAATGTTTCATGGGCAACCCAGGCAAGGGGGCTGGAAGCCGCACTGAGCCTCTTCAACCTGTCCCTGGGATTTACCGTTTTTTTCCTGGCCAGGGTGCTTGGCCTGCTCTATTTCATGAATACAATTGACAATGAAAATATCATCTCAAGAACAAGAAAGCAGCTGCTTTACAACGCCATTCCCTTCGTGGCATTCTTCCTTCTGTTTGCCACCTGGCTCATGCTCAGGGAGGGATTTGCCGTCAACCCTGAAACCGGTGAAATTTTCATGGAACCCTACAAATACCTGCACAACCTGCTTGCCATGCCAGCCGTGCTGGTGATTCTCCTGGCTGGTGTGTTGGCGGTGCTGGGGGGGATCGCACTCTCCATCGTGAAGGGATCATCCCACGGCATCTGGCTGACTGGTCCGGGTACGGTACTGGTGGTATTCTCCCTCTTCATGCTGGCAGGGTTCAACCACACAGCTTTTTATCCGTCGGCGCATGATCTCCAGAGCTCACTGACCATCCAGAATGCCTCTTCCAGCCATTATACCCTGGTGGCCATGAGCTGGGTATCACTCTTTGTACCGCTGGTATTTGCTTACATCATTGTGGCATGGAGGGCCCTGAACCGAAAAAAGATCACTGAAAAAGAGATGGAAGAAGAGCCCCATGTCTATTAATTAATATTCTGAAATTATGTATGTTGGAGCCATATTGGGATACCTTTCCTGGCCATTCATGATCCTGGTCAGCTACCTGGCTGTGCGCTGGGCCCTGAAGAGGTTTGAGAAGCACGCCGGGCCGGGGGCCGGGTCAGGAGATTGAACCACAGCTGATGAAGCGTCACATCCCCAACCTGCTTACGCTGCTGAACCTGGCATGCGGCACCCTGGCCATTGTCCTCACCCTTGAAGGGCAGTGGAAGTGGGCCGTCTACCTGGTACTTGCCGCTTCCGTGCTGGATTTCCTGGACGGTTTTGCAGCCCGGTTGCTGAAGGCATACAGTGAAACTGGAAAGGAGCTCGATTCCCTGGCCGACATGGTCACCTTCGGTGTGCTCCCCGGTATTTTTATATACTCGATCTTCCGGCACCTTTTCCTGAACCAGGCCGTTGAGGGCCAGGCGACCACGCAAAGCCTGCAGTGGGTCATCCTCTGCTCCATCATCCTGGTACCCGTTTTTTCAGCCATACGGCTGGCCCGTTTCAATGTGACTGATCCGGGGGACTCTTTTTTCCGGGGCCTTCCCACCCCGGCTCACACCCTTTTCTGGACAGGCCTTTTCTGGCAGTTCTTGCAGGAGGGTTCTCTCTTTGGCACCCCGGTAAATATATTTTTCATGTGGGCCATCATGCTTATCATGGCGTTCCAGATGATCATGCCCGTTCCCATGTACTCCCTGAAATTTGAACATTTCAGGTTAAGGGGCAACCTGATCCGCTACCTGCTCCTCGGTCTATCGGTCCTGATCCTCCTATTTACAGGTCTGGCGGGATTGTCCCTGGTGATTTTAACCTACATTTTGCTCTCCCTGCTGAACCTTTTGCTCCAGACACGGGTTTCCAAATAGGGGAATATGAATTCACCCCCGTAATTTTTACGAAATGACTTTCGAAAACAGAACCTTTGCAGAAAGGGTAAGCGAGTTTAATTCGGGATATTGCAAGGATGTGCCTTCCATGACTCAAACCCATGAATTTGTGGAGAACCTGATCCATACACTTTTTCCCATCAAGAGGAACTGCGTGGTGGATGCAGGGGAGATTGCCATCGAAATGGACCGCTGTGCCATCAAGCTCAGGGAGCTGCTCTATTCCATCCGGAAATCCATGGAAGCCTCACCCGGGGAGGTGGTGGAAGCCTTTTTCTCGGAGGTTCCGGAAGCCTTTGAACAACTGGTGGTTGATGCGGAAGCGATCACCCGGTTCGATCCTGCAGCCACCTGCGTGGAGGAGATCATCCTTTGCTATCCTGGTTTCTACTGCATTTCGGTCTACCGCATGGCCCACATCCTCTATGAGCTTGGTGTGCCTGTCCTTCCAAGGGTCATGGCCGAATACGCCCATGAGAAGACCGGCATCGATATCAACCCGGGGGCAAAGATCGAATCCCCATTTTTCATCGATCACGGAACCGGGATCGTGATTGGAGAAACCGCACAGATCGGTAAAAACGTGAAGCTTTACCAGGGGGTTACCCTGGGGGCACTCACAGTGGACAAGAGCATGGCCAGCAAAAAGAGGCACCCCACCATCGAGGACAATGTGGTCATCTATGCCGGGAGTACCATCCTCGGGGGCGAAACGGTCATCGGACACCACACCGTCGTCGGAGGCAACACCTGGATTACCGAGAGCATCATGCCCTATTCTGTGGTATACAGGAACCACCGGGTGGTGGTGAAGGACAGCAGGGACTTCCATGCCCCCATTGATTTTGTCATTTAGGAAAATGGCCAGAGCCATCTTTATACCGGAACGCATCAAAAACAAACACACAGGACCATGAAATACCAGAACATATTGGAGACCATCGGAGGAACGCCGCACCTGAGGTTGAACAAACTCTTTCCAGGGGCTGAAAATGTATGGGTGAAGCTGGAACGCAGCAATCCCGGTGGAAGCATTAAGGACCGGATATCAAATGCCATGGTTCAGGATGCTGAAGCACAGGGCCTCTTAAATTCCGGAGCTACAATCATTGAACCCACTTCGGGAAATACGGGCATTGGACTGGCCATGGTGGCCGCCGTGAAAGGTTACAGGATCATCCTGGTGATGCCCGAATCCATGTCGGTGGAACGCAGGAATATCCTCAGGGCATACGGTGCAGAGATCGTACTTACCCCCAGGGAGCTTGGCATGAAGGGCTCCATGGAAAAGGCCCGGGAACTGGCCGCCGGGATGAAGAACGCCTGGATCCCGTCCCAATTTGACAACCCTTCCAATCCCTCCGTGCATGAAAAGACCACCGCTCTGGAGATCCTGGAGGATTTTCCCGGCGGGATCGGGTACCTGGTGACCGGAGTGGGGACAGGGGGACATATCTCCGGTGTGGCAAGGATCCTGAAAAAAGAGATGCCGCAAATCCAGGTGTACGCCGTTGAACCCGCCGAATCCCCGGTGATCAGCGGAGGCGATCCCGGGCCCCATGGCATCATGGGAATCGGCGCTGGTTTTATCCCGGGGAACCTTGACCGGACACTCCTGGATGGAGTGATCCAGGTGGACAAGGCTGCGGCATATGACTATGCAAGGAGGGCCGCCAGGGAAGAGGGATTGTTCGCCGGAATCTCTTCCGGTGCCTCGCTGGCTGCAGTGGGACAGTTGCTGAAACGAGTGGACAAAAAGGAGACGATCCTGACCTTCAACTACGACACCGGGGAAAGATATCTCTCAGTAGATGATCTCTTTTAAGAGGTTTTTGTATTTTTGAACCATGCTGACGGGAGCCCGGCCACTCTGATGGGTGGAGCATTCATCCTGCCAGCAGTGTGAATTTAATGTTTCAAGACCCGTTTTTTTATGCAAACCCCACTGAAGATCGCCGTTGATTTTGACGGTACCATTGTTGAACATAAGTACCCGGAGATAGGAAAAGAGATCCTGTTTGCGTTTGACACTTTAAAGGCGCTTCAAAAGCAGAAGCACCAGCTTATTCTCTGGACCTACCGTTCCGGAAAGGAACTGGATGAAGCTGTGGAATACTGCCGCCAGAATGGCATTGAATTCTATGCCATCAACAACAGCTACCCGGAGGAGGAGTTTGACGAGGATTTTTCAAGCAGGAAGATCGAAGCAGACCTGTTTATCGATGACCGGAACATCGGGGGACTGCCCAGCTGGGGTGAGATCTACCAGATGATCAATCCACACGAAAATCCCCAGTTGGAGGATGAACTGAAATCGCTTCCCAGGAAGAGAGGTCTCTTTTTCAAGAAGAAATAATCCCCTTAATCCTGCTCCCATGTGGACAATCACCCTCGTTTCCCGCATATTCATGCTTGTGCCCTTTTTCCTGGCCGTGGCCTGTGGCCCCAGGAACTCTGTGGCAGAGAGGAGCCCGGGCCAGGCTGTGAAACCTGCGAGGATAGCCAGGCTGGTGGAACCGGGGTCACCTCTGAGCATCCCTCTTGGAGAGGGAGTCGGGGTGAAGGTGGCGTTTCCCGACACCCTTAAGATCGATTCGGTACAGGTGTTCATCGGGGGTGAACTGAGGCAATCCCTGGCCGGCGCATCATTGGGCAGCGGGGATGGGCAACTGGAATTCATGGTGACCACTTCCGGTGAAAAAACGGGGATTTCAGGGCTTCGCATCAGGCTTTTTTTCCCGGGGGGCATCAGTGAAAACCTGAGTCAGCAGCTTACATTCCTTTCCGACCTGGTGCCTGAAGAGTTCTCCTACAGGGTGGTCAGCGAGTACCGGCACGATCCGGCGGCCTACACCCAGGGACTTCAGTTCCAGGATGGATTTCTCTATGAGGGAACTGGTATTGAAGGGACCTCTTCCCTCAGGCGCGTGAAGCTCGAGACGGGTGAGGTGGTCAAGATCCGCAACCTGGATCAATCCCTCTTCGGGGAGGGCATTACCGTACTTGGGGAGCGGATCTACCAGCTCACCTACAAGTCACAGGTGGGATTCATTTACGATAAATCCACCTTCCAGGAGATCCAGAAGGTCTACTACCAGAACCGGGAAGGGTGGGGACTGACCCATAATGGCAGGGAGCTGATCATGAGTGATGGCACCAATGTGATCTATTTCCTTGATCCCGAAATGTTTACCATCAATCGCCAGGTGGAGGTCTATGACAACAAAGGCCCGGCCCTGAGCCTGAATGAGTTGGAGTTTATCCATGGAAAGATCTGGGCCAACCGGTACTATACCGATGAGATCGTGATCATCGATCCTGGAACTGGCAGGGTGGAAGGACGCATCAACCTGAAGGGGATACTCAAGGCTACTGACCGGAAATCCAATACCAATGTGCTCAACGGCATCGCCTGGGATCCAGAACGGGACAGGATCTTTGTTACCGGTAAATACTGGCCCAAGCTCTTTGAGATCAGGCTGGTGCCCATTTAATCCCTGCCGGGTTCCTCCGGATCAGGCTGAGCGTACCCCGGAAACGATCCGAATGCTTCGGGGAATAATCTGAAAATCCATGGGGCCGTGTCCAAGGGTCTCCCCATCGGTTTCGACCTGCAGTCTTGGTGAACCGTCGATATGTACAGTTTTACCGGTGTATGTCTCCACCCTTGAATGTTTGATGATGCTTCCGTTGTAAAGCCGTTTGATGTTGGCCAGCACATTCAGTTTGCCGATTTTCTTGATCAGGGTGATGCTGTAGAGCCCGTCATCGGCAATGGCATGGGGGACCTGGATCATTCCGCCCCCGTTGTATTTCCCGATGCCCACATTCATTGAAAAGATGCTCCGGTCAAAAAGGTTTCCGTCGATCATGATGGCTGCATTTAGCGCCCTGTACCTGATCAGGCTGTAAAAGATGTTGTAGAAATAGAGCAAAGGCCCGCTTTTTCCCTTGTCTTTCATGCGGTTGGAACGTTCCACCACCCTGGCTCCGAATCCCATGCCGGCAATGTTGATGAAATAGCGCTTCCACTCCTTGCCGTTCTTCCGGTAACTGACCAGCCCGGCATCCTGGATGAATGTTTTCTGTTCCTTGATGGTCAACACGGCCCCTTCATAATCCGCGGGGATATTGAACATCCTGGCCCAGTCATTCCCGGTTCCCACCGATATCATGCCAAGCATCACTTCGGTGGTATGGAGCCTTTTCTGGCCAAAAACCCCGTTGATTGCCTCGTTCATGGTGCCGTCTCCACCCACCACGATGATTTTTGAGTATCCCTCATTGATCATATTGCGGGCAATGATGGATGCATGAAGCCGACGGTTGGTAAAGTATGGCTCGAAAGGGATTCCGTGCTTCTCCAGGAGCTCACTGATCATGGGCCAGTCCCTCTCCGTCTTTCCACCGCCTGCGGCCCTGTTCACAATGGTTATCCAGCTGGATTTGTTCATTTTAATCATTAATTGGGCATCAAAGATACGGAATTTCTAACTGCAATGAATGTTTGTTCTATCTTTGAGGCGTTGGGAGCAAATGGGTTAGGAAGTTATCATTTTAAAATGTTGAAAAGGTGTTTATAAATGAAAAATCATTGTTTACAATAACAAAATGGCTAAAAATAACGGGCTACTTGAAAATAGTAAATTTGAATCCCGTTTCAAATATCCAATCTAAATAAACAGAATGGCCGATGGCTAAAGTTATTGCAATAGCGAATCAGAAGGGAGGAGTAGGGAAGACCACCACGGCAATCAACCTGGGTGCAAGCCTGGCTGTGCTCGAAAAGAGGGTATTGATCATCGATGCAGATCCACAGGCAAATGCCACCTCCGGTACCGGATTTGATATAAAGAAGGTAAAAACAAGCATTTACGAGTGTCTCATCGAGGACGCCGATCCCAGGAAGATCATCCTGAACAGCGAGATCGAGTACCTCGACCTGATGCCTTCCCACATCGACCTGGTGGGCGCAGAGATAGAGATGCTGAACATGAACGAGCGGGAGTACATGCTCAAGAACGTCATCGAACAGGTGAGGGACAATTACGATTACCTGTTGATCGATTGCTCTCCATCCCTTGGGCTGATAACTGTAAATGCGCTCACAGCGGCCGATTCGGTGATCCTCCCGGTACAGTGTGAATATTTTGCACTGGAAGGATTGGGTAAACTGCTGAACACCATCAATATCATCCAGCGGGGTCTCAATCCCGACCTGGAGATCGAGGGATTTCTGCTCACCATGTACGATGCCAGGTTGAGGCTCTCAAACCAGGTGGTGGATGAGGTCCGGAAACACTTTCAGCAGATGGTGTTTGAAACCATCATCCAGCGCAATATCAAGCTCAGCGAAGCACCCAGTTTTGGGAAGCCGGCAGTTTTGTATGATGCAGAATCCAGGGGGGCGGTCAGTTACCTGAACCTTGCCAGGGAGATCCTGCAAAGGAATGAGGAGACCCTTCTGAAACAGCAAGAAAAAGTAATGGATTAATAAAAAACTTGATGGCAAAAAAGAACGCATTGGGAAGAGGATTGGGGGCATTGATCGATGTTTCAGATGAACAGAGGGACAGGCAGCTGCTCCATTCACCGGCAGCAGTGAGCGAGATACCCCTCAAAAGTATTTCGGTGAACCCGTTCCAGCCAAGGACCTCCTTCGATGAAGAGGCCCTCAATGAACTGGTCATGTCGGTGAAGGAGCACGGGATCATTCAACCCATCACCATTCGCCGTGCCGCCGACAACACATTCCAGCTGATCACCGGGGAGAGGAGGTTGCGTGCTGCCCAGAAGGCCGGGCTGAAACGCATCCCCGCCTATGTCAGGGAAGCCGGGGATGAGTCAATGCTCGAACTGGCCCTTGTGGAGAACATTCAGCGCGAGGACCTTGATGCCATCGAGGTAGCCATCTCCTACCAGCGGCTCATTGAGGAGTTCAGCCTGACCCAGGAGGGCCTGGGTGACAGGGTGGGGAAGAAACGGGCCACCATTGCCAACTACCTGAGGTTGCTGAACCTGCCCGTGGAGATCCAGACCGCCATCCGGCAGAAGAATATTTCCATGGGTCATGCAAGGGCCCTGGCAGGAATTGAAGACAAGGATTTTCAGCTGAAGGTGTTCAGAAAGATTATTGCGGCCGACCTTTCGGTGAGGCAGGTCGAAAGCATGGCCCAGAAGGCAAAGAAAGAGGTGGTTGTAGAGATTCCCGGTACAAACCCCGGGCGGTCCGATTACGAAGATCTGAGGGAGCATCTTTCCCATTACTTTGGCGCTACTGTCGAATTTAAGAGAAGCAATAAAGGGACCGGGCACATCGTTATCCCCTTTAAATCGGACGAGGATCTGCAGCGCATCGTAAGTATCCTCGATAAACCGGGTAAATGAACAGGACCATTCTAAATGTGCTTCTTATTTCGCTCCTCATATCCCCGGCCCGCTGCCAGGAATCCGATTCTTTGGCAGTGACCCGTCACAATGAACTGCGCAGGGCCGACACCCTGGTCCTGGAACAACCCGATTTCAGCCACTCCGCTTCAAAGGCCATCATGTTTGCGCTGGTCCTGCCTGGACTTGGTCAGGGGTACAACGGGAAATATTATAAGATGCCCATTGTATGGGCAGCCCTGGGTGCGGTGAGTTATGCGGTTGTATTCAATACAAAAATGTACCGGCAATCCAGCCTCGATTACGCCCTTACGCCCGATGATACAAATGAAAGGTACCTCAGGTTCTGGAGGAGGAACATGGAGCTCAGCTATATTGGACTGATCGCAGTGTATGCCCTTCAGGTATTGGATGCCTATGTGGATGCCCAGCTCTACAGCTGGGATGTGAATGATAACCTATCAATGCGTGTGACCCCGTCTCTTCAGCCCCTGATGGCACCTTCAAGCCTCACCGGACAATCATACGGGCTCACGTGCAGCTTTAATTTAAAAGGAAAATGATCAAATATAACCACCTGATCACCCTGTCGGCCGCAGTGTGGATCTTCTCTCTTCCGGTCACCGTGAAAGCCCAGGAGCCTCTCCTGTATACAGATACCCTGGCTCCACTGGATACCATGCTATTCATGGATAATTTCACATCTGAGGATGAGGTGGAGCTGAGGACCGGGGAGAACCTGGACAGCCTGCTGAACCTCTGGTATGTGAACCAGGCCCTGGAGACAGCGGTGGATGATTATGATTCGGAGGCAGATACGCTTATGCCCGATTTTCCCGATTCGGTCTACCTTCGCAGGCTTTCGGAGATCCCGACGGTGGTGGACCTGACCTACAACCGGCTCGTCAAGAATTATATCAATGTCTATACCCGGAAAAGGCGTGAGCAGGTAAGGATCATGCTCGGACTTTCAGATTACTATTTTCCCATTTTTGAAGAGATCTTTGACATCTACGGGATTCCCTATGAACTCAAATACCTCTCCGTGATTGAGTCAGCGCTCAATCCCAGGGCCGTTTCCCGGGCAAGTGCGGTGGGCACCTGGCAATTCATGTACAGTACGGGCAGGCATTATGGCCTTACCATCAATTCACTGGTGGATGAGCGGCGTGATCCGGTGGCCTCTACCCATGCCGCGGCCAGGTTCCTGGTGGATCTTTACAGGATCTATAATGACTGGACCCTCGCCCTGGCAGCCTATAACTGCGGCCCGGGCAATGTGAACAAAGCCATCAGGCGGTCGGGCGGCAAGCGGAGCTTCTGGGAAATTTACTACTACCTGCCCAGGGAAACCCGGGGGTATGTACCCGCTTTTATTGCAGCCACCTATGCCATGAATTATTACGGTGAACACCTGATCACAAAGGCTCCATTGCAATTGCCCATGCATACCGATACCATCATGGTGCACGAACCACTCCATCTGAAACAGGTGTCGGGCGTGCTGGGGATCCCCATTGCAGAGCTTCGGGATCTGAATCCCCAGTACCGACAGGACATTGTACCCGGTACACCGGACCGGGGATATGCCGTCAAGATACCCATTGAGCAATCGGCTGCATTCATTGACCTGCAGGACAGCATTTTCGCCTTCCAGGATTCGCTATACTTCGACCAGGGAAAACTGGTGGCCACCCCGCAGCATTATACGGCCTCCTACCAGGTCGACATGCCCGCTGATAAATACGACAAGCTTATCTATACGGTCAGGTCGGGAGATAATGTGGGATTCATCGCTGACTGGTATGATGTGAGGACCTCGGATCTTCGTTACTGGAACAACATCAGCCGGAACATAATCAGGAGCGGGCAGAAACTGGTAATCTATAAGCCCAAGGGACAATCGGCCCGTTACAGGGAGCTGGACAACATGAGTTTTTCGGAAAAGCAGCAGTTTGCCGGAAGGGAGATTGCTTCCGCTTCCACGACCGCCTCTCAGGCTCAGGCAATACCGCAGGGTTCAGCAGCTGGCGGGTCCCGTGAGTACATCACCTACACCGTGAGACAGGGGGATACACTGTGGGAAATCTCCCGAAAGTACCCGGGTACCACCGAAACGGAGATTGCCAGGCTGAACAACATCACCAATGCATCAAATATAAAACCCGGTCAGGTGATCAGGATTAAACCAAAGGGTTGATCCCCATTTGTAAATCTCTCTCTGAAATGTATATTTGTGTATGAAGCCAATCCGGATCTTCATATTCTTCATAGCGGTATTGATCCTGCTTTCAATGATTGCATACCTGATGCCCCAGACGGGTATCATGGTCAATGAAGATCTGAAATTTACATTTTTCCATTTATCGGATCTTTACAGGGATGACTCCCTGCACGGGATGGAAAATGTGGAACAATTGATGGCCTTTTCCATGGTCACCGATGATCCTGAGGCTGACCCAACCGTAGAACTGTTCAGCTCCCCCGAACTTTCCGTTCACAATCCTGATGTTCCCGCCGGTATTGATCCGGCAGGTGATC
>JAHEEC010000235.1 GCA_024640885.1 Bacteroidota bacterium
TGATCCTGCTCAACCTTGTGATCCTGTTCTATGCGGGTGATCCTGGACATCTTTTTCCATGTGAGCAGCACGATCAGGACGGCCCCGAAGCCTAAATATGCCACCACCCTGAAGGTGGGAAGGAACCCCACCCTGTCAATGACGGCCCCCACGATGGGGTAGACCATCACACTGACAAAAAAATTAAGGGTCATGTAAATGGAGTTCACAAAGGCTTTCTTTTCCGTATTCAAATCCTGCACAAAGGCCAGCATCACAGAGGTGGGCCCAAAGAGGAAAAACCCAAGGGGCAGCAGGAGGGGAAAGATCCAGATCCCTTCCAGGTTGAGGAACAGGAGAGTGAGCAGCGGGGTGACCACACTGACGACCAGGAGGGTCCGGTTCCGTCCAATTTTATCACTGATGGTCCCTGCAAAGAGTGCTCCCACCGCACCGGAAAGCTGGATCACGGTCAGTGCCAGGTCTGAATATTGCAGGCTGTTGCCCTGGGAGGTAAGGAAGGTGGGGAGGTAATAGGTGAGGGAGGCCTTCATGCCCGCCTGGAAAAAGGTATACCCCCCCGTGAGGGCAAAGGCTGCAGAATAACGCATGAAAATTTTCCAGTAACTTCCCTCCTGGTGGGTCCGGGAGGATGACGCAGGTTTGAATTTGGCATTCCTGAAATTGAGGTAGAGGACCACGGAGGCCACAAAACCGAAAGGCATCATTTTCCAGGTTCCCTCCAGTCCCCAGAGGCTGATCACACCCAGGATGATCAGCGGACCGGCCGTCCTGGCAAGTTCACCTCCCACCATGTAATAGCTCATTCCCTTGCCGGTGCGTTTGCCAGACAGGTGTTTGACCATGACCGGGGTGGGAATGTGCCAGAGGGTGGAGCTGATGCCGGAAAAGAACAGAATGACTGCCAGGAACACATATCCGGGGGCCACTCCGATCAGGCTCATGAACATAGCTGTGAGGGCAGGGGAGAAGATCACCATGTACCGCATGACCGGTCTTTCGGCGATGATCCCGATCAACGGGTTGAAAAGTGACGGGATCCGCTGGATGACCGCAAGCAGGCCCGTCATCCCGTAACTGATCCCCAGTTTCTCAATGATCAGGGGCAGGGCAGGGGCGAGGAATGCGGTGTAGCAGTCATGCACAAAGTGTACAATGGAGATGCTGACCACCCTGCCTAGCTGGAATCCTTCCCTGGGTTCTTTCATCAACCTGCCACCATTTTGATGATCAGGGAGGTCAGTTTCGGGGCGGTGCGTTCGGCAGCTTTGATCACATCCTTGTGGGTGAGTTTCTGGATCTTTCCAGGGACCCCGAGGTCAGTGATCACAGATACTGCAAAGACCCGGATCCCTGACTGGTGCGCGGCGATTACTTCAGGGACGGTGGACATGCCCACCGCATCCCCCCCGATGATCCTGAGGTATTCATACTCCTTGGGGGTTTCGAGGGTTGGCCCGGTGACCCCGACGTAGCATCCTTCCCGGATGGTGATCCCTAGCTCCTTTGCCCGATCCCTTGACTTTTGAAGGAGCACGGGATCGTAGGTCTGGCTCATGTCGGGGAACCTTTCCCCAAGCTCAGTGGCATGCTTCCCGATCAACGGGTTGGGCATCAGGTTGATGTGGTCATTAATCACCATGATGTCACCTATTTCGAATTCAGGGTTCATCCCTCCGGCGGCATTGGAAACCACCAGGGTTTTGATCCCCAGCAGCTTCATGACCCTGATGGGGAAGATCACCTCCTCCATGGAGTAGCCTTCATAATAGTGGAAACGTCCCTGCATGACCAGCACCCGGGTCTCATTCAGTTTTCCTGACAACAGTCTCCCGGCGTGACCCTCCACCGTGGAGACCGGGAAATGGGGAATGGTGCTGTAGTCGATGGCGCAATCCACCGACAGGTGGTCCACGATCTTTCCCAGCCCGGTCCCGAGTATGACGGCCGTCTCAGGGGTCTCTTTGATCTGCTCCCTGATAAAGGAGACTGCTTCGTTTATTGCTTTTAACATAATTGAGTATTTGTTGATCAAATTCATTTTTATCGTCATTGAGGAAATGAACGGATATGCGGATGGCGTGGAAGGCCTCCCGCAGGGATGGAACGGGGTCCAGCTCCCTGAGCCTCACTGCGTCTTTTTCAGTGGTGAGTACCAGGACCTCCCTGCCATCTTCCTTCAGGGAACGGTACCTCTCTGAGATCCGGTCCAGGTCTCTTGTGGTGTACCTGTGGTGATCGGAAAAAAACATCTCACTGGTGTGCCCGCTGACGCTTTCTGCAAACCGGCGAAGGCTGCGGGGGCTGGCGATCCCAGCCACCAGGAGCACGGTGCCCGGGTTTGTCCGTAACATTTCCAGGTCCTGTGCGGGAACCCCGGGGTAGACCGGGACCAGGCGATCATACCTGATGGAGGTAAAATAGAGGTGTTGTCCCAGGGAAAGTCCCATCCTGTGCACATATTCGCGCATTTCAATGGGCTTCAGGTTTTCGGGGGATTTGGTGACAAGGATGACCTGGGCCCGGTGCCGGTTGCTGGCCGGTTCCCGCAACATTCCGGCAGGGAGGAGATGGTCGCGGTCCAGGGGACGGGTAAAATCGATCAGCAGGATGGAAACCCCGGGTTTCAGGGACCGGTGCTGGTAGGCATCGTCCAGCAGGATCAACTCCACCGGGGGTGAAAGCTCCATCAAGTTGCGGACACCGTGGACCCTCAACCGGTCCACCGCCACCGTTAACCCTGGAAACCGTTGTTTGATCTGGAGGGGTTCATCCCCAATTTCGGCCACGGTGGAGCCAGCGGAAGCGATCCTGAAATCCCTGGTTTTCCGTTTGTAGCCCCGGCTCAGGGTGGCCACCCGGTAATCCCCCTCCAGCAATCCAGCCAGGTACTCCACATGGGGTGTCTTGCCGGTTCCTCCCACTGTAATGTTCCCAACCGATATGATGGGTATTTGAAAGTCAGTGGAAT
>JAHEEC010000039.1 GCA_024640885.1 Bacteroidota bacterium
ATCAAATACCATGCGTGCACGGACGGCCCCGTTCTCATAGTAGCGAACCATCTCTCCCACCGGTTTTCCCTGCCTGAATGTAGCTTCATACTGGATTCTGCCGTTGGGATAATCCACCTTCCAGGGTCCTGTTTTCAAACCCTGCTCATCCAGCAAATTCTGTCCATGCAGCAAAGGAGCAGCCATGAACAGTGGCAACCAGCAATATGCAATTAAAGAGGACAGTTTCATAAATAAGAAAATTCAAATATAGCCAAAAAAAGAAGGCTGCCTTTTAGAGACAGCCTTCTTTGCTGAACCGTTTTACGGTGATTGTATCTATTATTTAACTTCTTCGAAGTCCACATCGGTCACTTCACCGTCATCTCCTTTAGAGGTGGTGGCTCCCGTGGGCTCCTCCCCCTGCGGACCGGTGTCACCGCCTGCCTGCTGTGCGTTATAGATATCCTGTGAAGCAGCCTGCCATGCATTGTTCAATTCCTCCATAGCCTTTTCAATGGAGGGCAGGTCCTCTGATTTGTGTGCCTCTTTCAACCGGGTCAGGGCCTCCTCTATGGGGGCCTTCTTCTCGGCCGGGATCTTCTCTCCAAACTCCTTCAGCTGCTTTTCGGTCTGGAAAACCAGGCTGTCCGCATTGTTGAGCTTTTCGATGCGCTCCTTGGCGGCTTTATCGGCCTCTTCATTCTCCTGGGCCTCACGCTTCATTTTCTCAATCTCTGCATCCGAAAGACCCGATGAAGCCTCTATGCGGATGCTTTGCTCTTTTCCGGTTCCCTTATCACGGGCAGATACATTCAGGATACCATTGGCATCGATATCAAAGGTTACCTCGATTTGTGGCAACCCTCGCGGGGAGGGCGGGATCCCATCCAGATGGAAACGCCCGATGGTCTTGTTGTCCTTGGCCATGGCCCTTTCTCCCTGAAGCACATGGATCTCCACGGAGGGTTGATTGTCAGCCGCTGTGGTAAAGGTCTGTGTCTTCTTTGTGGGAATGGTGGTGTTGGACTCAATAAGTTTGGTGTTCACACCACCCATGGTCTCGATCCCGAGGGACAGGGGAGTTACATCAAGCAAGAGTACATCCTTTACCTCGCCGGTAAGAACCCCGCCCTGAATTGCAGCACCCACAGCGACAACCTCATCGGGATTTACACCTTTGGAAGGTGCCTTCCCGAAAAATTCCTCCACAACCTTCTGGATGGCCGGAATCCGAGTGGAACCTCCCACCAGTATCACTTCATTGATCTCCTTGGAACTCAATCCTGAATCCTTCAATGCCTTCTTGCATGGCTCGATGGTTGCCTGGATCAGGCTGTCCGCAAGGCTCTCAAACTTGGCCCTTGTAAGTGTCTTCACAAGGTGTTTGGGCACTCCGTCCACGGGCATGATGTAAGGCAGGTTGATCTCGGTCTGGGTCGTGCTGGAAAGTTCAATTTTGGCTTTCTCAGCAGCTTCCTTCAAGCGTTGAAGGGCCATGGGATCCTTTTTAAGATCAAGGCCCTCATCTTTCTTGAATTCATCTGAAAGCCAGTCTATGATCACCTGGTCAAAATCATCGCCTCCCAGGTGGGTGTCCCCGTTGGTGGACTTCACCTCAAAAACCCCGTCACCCAGTTCAAGGATAGAAATATCAAAAGTACCCCCTCCAAGATCGAATACGGCAATTTTCAGATCAGAAGTCTTCTTGTCAAGCCCGTATGCCAGTGATGCGGCAGTGGGTTCATTGATGATCCGTTTTACCTTCAGACCGGCAATTTCGCCTGCCTCCTTGGTGGCTTGCCTCTGTGAATCACTGAAATAGGCAGGTACCGTGATGACTGCATCGGTGACCTCATGTCCCAGATAGTCTTCGGCGGTTTTCTTCATCTTCTGAAGGACCATGGCCGAGATCTCCTGGGGTGAATATTTCCGGTCGTCGATTTGAACACGGGGGGTATTGTTTTCTCCCTTTACTACCTTGTAGGGTACCCGGTTAATCTCTTTGGTTACCCGGTCATGGGTTTCACCCATGAATCGTTTGATGGAGAAAACTGTTTTTGTGGGATTGGTGATGGCCTGCCTTTTGGCCGGATCACCCACTTTCCTCTCTCCGTTTTCAACAAAAGCCACCATGGAAGGCGTGGTGCGTTTCCCTTCACTGTTGGGGATCACAACCGGCTCATTACCTTCCATGACCGATACACAGGAGTTGGTGGTGCCTAAATCTATTCCGATAATCTTACTCATAATTGTTATATATTTTTTTCTGAAACTATTATTCGCTTTCAATCTTGATATCTTCATAAGCCAAGATTATGCCAATTAGGTTTTTGTCATCACAGGTGCTATATTGGCACGAAATTTCGCCCCAATCCTCCAGCCGCCTGTCAGGTTTACTGACAAATTGACTGCCAAAAGGAAATTTATTTTAAACTTTGCACTAAATCATTAATCCGAAGACAATGTCACTGCACAGCAATGTAAAACGTGTCACCACCCATGTGCTTCTTGCCATGAAGCTAAAGGGAGAAAAAATTGCCATGTTAACCGGTTATGATTATTCTTTTGCCCGCCTGCTTGACCAGGCCGGGATTGATGTGATCCTGGTGGGAGATTCGGCGTCCAATGTGATGGCCGGTTTTGAAACCACCCTTCCAATCACCCTTGACAATATGATCTACCATGCTGCTTCGGTGGTCAGGGCCACCAACCGGGCACTGGTGGTGGTGGACCTTCCCTTCGGAACCTACCAGGGTAACTCCAAGGAGGCACTCGCTTCGGCCATCCGGATCATGAAGGAGACCGGTGCCAGCGGGGTCAAGCTGGAAGGGGGAATTGAGATCAAGGAGTCCATCGAGCGCATATTATCGGCAGGCATTCCCGTCATGGGCCACCTGGGACTGACCCCCCAGTCCATCCACAAGTTCGGGACCTACGTGGTGAGGGCCACCGATAAAGCCGAGGCGGATAAGTTGAAGGAGGATGCCAAGGCCCTGTCAAATACCGGATGCTTTGCGGTGGTCCTGGAGAAGATCCCTGCAAAACTGGCCGGCGAAGTGACCCAATCCATCAGCATACCCACCATCGGCATCGGTGCCGGATCGGGGGTGGATGGCCAGGTGCTGGTGCTCCATGACATGCTGGGGATCACCCAGGAATTTTCCCCCAGGTTCCTGCGCAGGTATCACAACCTGCAGATGGAAATCAAGGGTGCCGTTCAGAACTACATTGACGATGTAAGATCCAGGCAGTTCCCCAGTAAAAATGAACAGTACTGATTCAACCGGTGAACCACATTAAACCCCCCGTACCGATATTATATGAGGATAACCACCTGCTCATTGTAAACAAGCGCGTTTCCGATATTGTGCAGGGGGACCAGACCGGGGATGTTTCCCTTGACAGGATCCTGAAAGATTTCATCAAAGAGCGGGATGGCAAGCCCGGGGAGGTGTTCCTGGGCATCCCCCACAGGCTTGACAGGCCCGTGAGCGGGGTGGTGATTTTTGCCAAGACCAGCAAGGCACTGAGCCGGATGGCGAAGCTTTTCAAGGAGAAAGAGATCGAAAAGATCTACCACGCCATCGTGGAGAGCTGTCCGCAACCCGAATCAGGCACCCTTGAACATTACATCGCCAGGAATACAAAACAGAATAAGTCCTATGCCCATTCCAGCGAGGTGCCCGGTTCAAAATGGGCCCGCCTGGATTATCGCAAACTGGCTTCATCAGACCATTATCACCTGCTTGAGGTGATCCTTGAGACGGGCCGTCACCACCAGATCAGGGCACAGCTGGCGGCCATTGGATGCGTGATCAAGGGGGACCGGAAATACGGGGCAAAGCGGACCAACAAGAACGGTGGGATCAGCCTGCATGCCCGAAGTGCCAGCTTTATCCACCCTGTAAAAAAGGAGCGTGTGGAGGTGACCGCGCCCTATCCCAAAATGGATATATTCCCCGTGTTCAAGGTGAAGGGAAACGGCAGCAGGTCCGAGGCCCGCTGAATTACATGGATCTTCCCGGTTCCGTATAGGATCATTTCCAGGGGTGTTCCACCCCGGGACTCCTTTTCGCACAGCACCTGCCTGCAACCACCGCATGGTGAGACAGGTTGTGCCTGGAGGGTGCCCTCCTTCATGGCCACAATGGCTATGGAGGCGGCCGGGATTTCAGGAAATTGTGAACTGGCGTAGAAAATGGCCACCCTCTCTGCACAAAGCCCGGAAGGATAGGCCCCATTCTCCTGGTTGTTTCCTGTGATGATCCTGCCATTTGTCAGCAGCACCGCTGCCCCCACATGATATTTGGAATAGGGGGCATAAGCGGCCCCTGCAGCTTCAATGGCTTTGCGAACCAGATTGGCCTGTGTTTCTGACAACTCTTCCAGCCGTTCATATTCAGTGAAATTGATGCGTAAGGCTTGCTGTTTCATGCTCCGGGTCCGTTTATCATAAAAATACGGATTTTCTCACTTGCACAAGATTTTATTATGAACGCACGTTGGGTATTGTACCATTGTTAAAAACTCGGAGGGGGAATTGGGGCCCGTATCCCTATTTTTACCAAAATCATTTCAGCGAAATGCGTGCTTTATGAAAGGAATGGGTTGGATGGTGCTTGGAGTGTTCCTTCAGGCGTCCCTGCTTGGGCAGGGAGATATCAGCATGACCAGGGAGGCTTATATCAGCACTTTTGCTGACCTGGCCATGAAGGAGATGGTGAGGGTGGGGATCCCGGCCAGTATCACCCTGGCACAGGGTTGCCTGGAGTCGAACAATGGCAACAGCACGCTGGCCACAAAGGGCAATAATCATTTTGGGATCAAGTGCCACGACTGGTCGGGAAGGACCATTCACCATGACGATGATCACAGGAACGAGTGCTTCAGGGCTTACAACTCAGCCTATGAGTCATACATGGATCATTCACAGTTCCTCACCACCAAGACCAGGTACGCCGGACTGTTTGAACTGAATCCCCACGATTACAGGGGTTGGGCAAAAGGATTAAAACAGGCCGGATATGCCACTGCTTCAAATTATGCCACCCTTCTGATCAGGATCATCGAAGAGAACGAGCTATACCGGTATGACCTGCTGGTCCTGGAAGGAGGAGTGGGAGAGGGCATCGATTCCACATCATTCACCACCGAACATGGATACATGACCTCCAGGGATATCCTGATAAATAACAAGGTGGAATATATCGTGGTGGTACCGGGTGATAACCCCGAATCACTGAGGAATGAGCTTGGGCTTTACAAAAATGAGCTGTACCGCTACAACAACCTCTACAAAGGGGCAAAACTGGTCCCCGGCCAGATGATTTACCTTCAACCCAAGCGCAGCAAGGCAGCCAGGGGAAACGAGATCCACGTGGTGCAGGAGGGGCAAACCATGTATGACATCTCCCAGATGTACGCCATCTCGCTGAAACACCTCTACCGCAGGAACCTCATGACTGAAGGTGAACAGCCACTTGCCGGAGAAAAAGTGTACCTCCGGAAGAAAAAACGTGAACCCATCCTAAAACTGGAGCCCCTGGAAGAGGAGCATGGGGAGGATGAAATGGAATTCAGGTTTGACAACTGAGACTACTCCTTTTCCGGCTCAGCAGCCATGCCGTAATAGGAGATGGTCTGCCTCCTCTGGCTGGTAATGATCAGGGTTCCATACCCGTTGGATCCCAGCTGGAGCGTGACATCGTAACGTTCGTTGGATTGAGCGATGTTAAATGTGACGGTGAGGGTGAATTTTTCCTCTTTTTTAGTGATCTGAAGATCGGAGGGCTCCCCTTTGAACTCAATCCCGCCGTTTCCTCCCATGTCAGCCTGGTAAGCCCTGCCAAAGTAAGGCAGGTAAGCTTCATAAACCCCATTGGCTGCTTTCATGGAATAGGGAGTGGTGACACTCCTGGTTTTGCCGCCCGAAGGTGTGACCGACTGAACCCTGTATATAAAATTGCCACCCTCGATCAGGGCAGAGGTAATCTCAAATTCCGCAGCTTTTTTCTCTTTTTTCGTAATCTTTTTATCCACCCCTGACTGGGCCGAGGTGACCAAGGATGCGGAAAGGAGGATAGCCATTGAGAGAATGAATAAGTGAAGTTTTTTCATGGGTCACTGGTTTAAGTTTTTTGACACTGCCATTTGTTGCTCAAACAAGGATCGCGCCAACTTGTTCACTCTTGAAGAACCTCAATGGCGTCCAAATGTTCAAAACATGTTAATGTTTTTGACCCTCAAAACTTTACATTGGCATTTCCACCGCTTAAATTTGTATAAAAAGTGGATCATGTCTGAAGCAGAAACCCTCCCCATAAAGATGATCCTTCCGCCCGATGGCAGGCAGACCAGGATCGATTTTTTCGATGAAAGCGGCCTTCGTAAAAGTTCCCCCGAGTGGTGGCAGTCACTTGCCTCCCTTTTCAGGCACGAGCAAAAGGAGCATGGACCAGACCTGGAATTTTTCTCACAGCAACTGGAAAAAGAGGGGTACTCGGAAAAATCAAGGAAGAGTTATCTCTTCATGATGAAACGATTCTTCGAATATTTCGAGGAAACCAAACCTTCAGAGATCACCATGGGGGAGATTGAAGATTACAACTTCGAATTCTTTGTCTCGGGCAGGTACTCGCGATCCTACCAGCTTCAGTTTATCAATGCCATTAAACTATTCTATAGCCACACGGAGGGCATTGAACTGAACCTGAAACAACTCAGGAAAACCGGTATTTTCCGGAAGAAAAGCTGAACCCGGCCAAAAAATCCTTTACCGCCATCCTGCGTTTTCCCTCCTGCTGCAGGGAAAGGATCCGGATATACCCGTCATCCACGGCTGCTTTGAGGAAGTGTTTCCCATCGGTGATTGCGGTACCCGGGGGTCCGGGGTTTTCGGAATGTTCATATTCTGAAGTGAAGATCTTGCAAAGGAGCATCTCGCCTTCTGGTTGTGAGAGGTAGGTAAATGCCCCGGGATATGGGCTCAGTCCCCTGATCAGGTCACTGACCTGTTTTCCCTGTTGATCCCAGGAGATGCGGCAACTGGACTTTTCGATCTTCGGGGCGCTTTTCAGAATTCTCCCTTCCGGGTTGAATCGCTCCTGGGCCTGGGGCCGAAGGCTACCCCCGGCCAGGCCGGAGAGTGTTTCCACCACCAGTCCGGCCCCCAGTTCCTTTAACCGGTCATGGAGTGCTCCGGCCGATTCCTGCTCCCCGATTGCGGTTTTCTGCTGAAGCAGGATGTTTCCGGTATCAATCTTTTCATCAATCATAAATGTGGTGACCCCGGTTTCAGTTTCACCATTGATGATGGCATGATTGATGGGTGCTGCCCCACGGTATTGGGGGAGGAGTGAAGCGTGCAGGTTGAACGTCCCCAGCCGGGGGATGCCCCAAACCGACTCCGGAAGCATCCGGAAGGCAACCACCACCTGCAGGTCCGGCTCCAAAAGGGTGAGTTCCCCCAAAAAATCAGGATGTTTCAGGTTGTCGGGTTGAAGGATCGGGATCCCCTGGTTCAGTCCCAGGACAAACTTTTTTACATCCGATTGGCGGATCTGCTTCCCGCGGCCTGCCGGCCTGTCCGGTGCCGTAATCACGGCCACCACGTTGAACCCCTCCCTGATCATTCTCTCCAGGGAGGCCACGGCAAATTCAGGCGTTCCCATGAAAACGATGCGAAGGGTTTTAATGTTCATTTTTTTGGGGATTCTCGTACCTGGCAATGTTGAGGAAATGGCCCATTTTGTCACGTTTCGTCTCCAGGTAGAATTGGTTGTACTCGTTGGATGGAACCTCCAGGTTGATGGTCTCCACGATCTTCATGCCATATCCCTCCAATCCTGCTTTCTTCACCGGATTGTTGGTGAGCAGCCTGATGTTCCGGATCCCCAGTGTGTGAAGCATTCCTGCACCCACCCCATAGTCGCGTTCATCATCCCGGAATCCAAGCTCCACATTGGCCTGAACGGTATCCCGTCCCTGTTCCTGGAGCTTGTAGGCCTTCATCTTGTTGTAGAGGCCGATACCCCTGCCTTCCTGGTTCAGGTAGATGATCACCCCGCGACCCTCCTGCTGGATCTTCCGCATGGCTTCATGGAGCTGGCTGCCGCAATCACACCTGAAGCTTCCGAAAATATCGCCGGTGACGCAGGATGAGTGCACCCTAACAAGTACCTGGTCCGTGGGTGACCAGCTGCCCTTTGTGAGCGCCACATGCTCAAGTCCATTGGATTTCTGGATAAAGGGGATCAGGTTAAAATCACCGTATTTGGTAGGCAGCTTGACTTCAGTGCCTTTAAGGATAATGCTGTCGGTATTAAGCCTGTAAGCAATAAGGTCCTTGATTGTGATGATCTTCAGGCCGAACTCCCTGGCGATGTTCATCAACTCGGGCAGGCGTGCCATGGTGCCATCTTCATTCATGATCTCCACCAGCACCCCCCCGGGTTTCAGGTCGGCCAGCCTGGTCAGGTCCACCGCAGCCTCGGTATGTCCTGCGCGCCGAAGGACTCCCTGTCGCTTGGCCTTCAGCGGGAATATGTGTCCGGGACGGGCCAGGTCATCGGGACGGGTGATGGGATCCACCAGCGCCCGGATTGTTTTGGCCCGGTCCGACGCTGAGATCCCGGTGGTGGTGCCTTTGCCCAGCAGGTCCACCGAAACTGTGAAAGCAGTGTTATGGCTGCTGGTATTGGCTGTCACCATCATGGGCAGGTCCAGTTCGGTACACCGCTCTTCGGTGAGTGCTGTGCAGATCAGGCCCTTTCCATGGGTGGCCATGAAATTCACGCAGTCAGGGGTGACAAGCTCAGCGGCGCACACAAAATCCCCTTCATTTTCCCTGTCCTCATCATCCACCACAATAATGATCTTGCCGTTCTTGAGATCCTCCAGTGCTTCGGTGATGTCGTTCAGCTTAATCCTGGTTTCTCCTTGTTGGTTGCCAGACATTGCTCTTAATCCCTCCCAAATATCTTATTAAACCGGACAACAGGGCCAGGTTCATTATTACAAAATGTGAAATGAAACGCAAAGGTATAGCATGGATCTTAATTTTCCTCAGAAAATGATCAATAAGAGGAATTACAAGTACCACAAGCTGTAAAAGTGCAAGGATCCTGTAAGGGGCCATGCGCATGCCCAGGGCTATGGATGAACCCAGTGTGATCATGACCAGGAGGGGTACGAACCAGCGAATGATCTTGTGGGAAAAGAAACAGAACCCCACTCCCGGACCTCCCCTCCACAGGAGGGATCTGAATGCAGCCAGGTTCTGAAAATTCCCCGCCGAGATCCTTTTTTTTCTCCTGAACTCCTCTTCAAGGTTGTTCGATACATCTTCGTATACCTTTGCCTCCATATTGCTGATGCATTTGAACCCCTGTTGCAAAACGGCCATATTGATGTAGAAATCATCCACCAGGAAATTTCCCGGTACCGGCCGGAAAAGGGATTTCCTCACCGCATAGCAACCACCAAAGGGACCCATCATTGATCCCCAGATCAGACTTTCGTTGTGTTTGATCCCAACCTCCCGGCTGATGTAGTACCGCTCCTGGTGAGAGATCCCGTCCTTCTTCAACCGGGTATTGATCATCCTGGAATCCACCAGTCCGATCTCAGGTTGTATAAAGAATCCTGTCATCTTCCTGAGGGCATCAGTTTCCAGCATCACATTGGCATCGGTGATGACCAGGATCTCGCCCCGTGCCTCCTCCACCAGCCGGTTCACCACGCCTGGTTTCCCCGACCTCTCTTCAAAGAGGAAGATATGCAAGCCCTGATGAACGGCCTTCAACTGCCTTAAGATCTCATTGGTTGAATCTGTGGAGGCATCCGATCCCACCAGGATCTCCAGGCGCGATACCGGATAGTCGCTATCCAGAATGGACCCGATTTTTGAGGCGATCACCTCCTCTTCGTTGAAGGCCGCAATAATCACTGACAACATCGGGAGTTGATCCGCGGGATATGTTTTTCCATCCAGACTTTTTGTCCTTGCGAGGAGGTGCAGAATGGCAGGGAAAAAGATGTAGGAATAGAGAATCAGGAATAGGCTGACCCAGAATATTACCTGAAGAGATATCATACCTGTGTTTTGAAAAACTGGTTGAGCCGGTTTGAAAGCCCTAAGGTATCAAAATTATGGGTAATGAGCAGCCGTGCTGCGGCAGCCAGGCGGTCTGCCTCCTCCACCGACGAGAACAAATTTACCAGGTGATCCTTAAATTCATCCGGATCATCTGATACCAGCACATCCCTGTGGTTTTCCGCCGGGATCCCCCGGATCCCCATGGAGGTGGTGACCACCGGTCTCCCGAGTGCCATTGACTCAAGGATCTTGATCCTGATCCCGCTACCTGTCAGCAGGGGGGCCACCATCACGCGGTAGGTTTGCATGAACTTCCTGGCATCCTCCACCTCGCCATGGTAGGTCACATTTTTATGGCCGATCTTTTCTTCAAAATGAGCCGGCGCGTTCCTTCCTGCCACATGGAATTGCAGGTGGGGAATCCGGGCAATTAGCTTCTCAAACACATGCTCCATGAACCACTCGAGCCCCTCCAGGTTCGGGAGCCAGTCAAGGGCCCCGATGAAAAAGAGGGTAGCCTGCCCCGGCAGGGGGGAGAAGGGGTACGCTTCCATGACCAGCCCGGCTGGAACGGTGAGCGCCGGCCCACTGTATCCCTCCCTCCTGAAGCAATCCTCATCAAGGGGAGTGATGGGGATCAGCATATCCGAATCCCGGACCACATTCAGTTCAAACTTCTTCAGGCGGGCGGCCATGTGTTCAAGGTACCACCGTTTAGGGAGCATTTTTTCATGGAAGGCTTTCCTTTTCCAGATCAGGTGTTCCACGTTATGGGCCCGAAGGGAGACAGGCGCTTTGCTCCATTTTCTGATCTCCTCCAGGTAGAGGCCGGGGTAGGGGCCCTCGAGCTGCACCAGGTCAAAGGATTCACTTTTAAGCAGCGTCCTGAGCCTTTTCCTGTAAGCCTTCACATCGAACCTCACGGCTATATAGGGTTTCCGTGAAAAAAGCAGGTTGAGGAGCATCCTGGCCGGTTTAATGGCGCTGTCACATGGAACCCCCATAAACCGGATCGATTTGCCCGGTTCATCCGGGATCTTTTCCACGGGGAATGAATGCTTGCTTGTATTGAGGGCGAGACAGGTGATGCTGTTCCCTGCATCCCTCAACCCTGTGAGCATGTTGAGTGTGGCAATGGAACCTCCATCCCTCGGAGGATAGGGAAGCTTGTTGGTCAGGAACAGGATCTTCATTTTACCCGGAGGAATTTTCTCACTCCCTGGTTCAGTTTTTTGAACCAGACAAAATAGCTGTCGATATTCACCACGAATGCATCATTGGCAGCGGTGTAGGTGAGCCAGATGCTGACAGGCACCAGGATGATCGTGGAGATCCACATACCCGCGAAGGGCGGCAAGATGCTCTCCCTGACAAATTTCTCTCCCGTCATGGAGATGATATAGTAGACCAGGAAGAGGAGCACGCTGGCAATGACAGGCACACCAAGCCCTCCTTTCCGGATGATGGCCCCCAGGGGAGCACCGATGAAAAAGAAGATCAGGCAGAGGATGGAAAGTGTGAATTTGCGGTGGATCTCGATCTGGTATCGCCTGAGCCTTGCCCACTTCCAGTCAGCCGTGCCCACATTGGAGGTGGTCACGGATTTATTGGAACGGGCATAATTAATGGCCTGGGTAAGTGCCCGCCTGCGTTCCAGTTTATTTAACCCTTCATAGGCTGTATCCACACTGAAGTGGAGGATTTTGATCTCCTCCGGTGTTTTGGCTTTCTTTAAGGAATCGGGAACAAAGGGATTTTTGATCATCATGCCCTTGGGCTTGCCGGTCAGGCCGCCGTGGACTGTGGTTTCGAATTTATCCAGTATCATGCCGATCTCCTCTGTGAGGGAATCATCGAAATGATGCAACTGGGAGAGGTTGAGCATGGAATAGGAGTTCCTGAAGAGCTTCTCGTCGGTCCTGTTCAGGCCAAACCCGGTCATCTCGATGATCATCTCCTGTTCCTGGAACTCGTCCCTTCGCATGGGATAACTCTTAATGTTCCTGTTCTCTGACTTCTCTTTCTGAAGCTCAAAATAGGAACGGCCATTGTAGAGGGTAAGCAGGAGGTGCTTCTCGTCGGCCGACATTTTCATGTACCCCGAATCGGCAATGGTCACCCTCGTGTTCCCCTGTTTCTGGGTATGGTCAAAGATCAGGATCTCCTTTAAAAGGCTGGTCCTGCTGTCCCTGTCCCCGATGCGTATGGAATAACCCTCCAGGGTGTTGTCAAATACACCCGGTTTGATGGTCAGTTCCGGCCTTTGCTGCTGGATGTCGAACAGCATGGAACGCATCTTCAGGTTGGTCACCGGCATCACATTGTTGGAAAAGAAGAATGCGCCGAGGGAGATCAGGGATGCAATCACCATGAGCGGTGCCATGATCCTGATCAGTGAGATCCCGGAGGATTTTGCAGCAAGCAGCTCCAGGTTCTCTGCCAGGTTCCCGAAGGTCATCAGGCTGGCCAGCAGGATTGCAAGCGGCATGGCCAGGGGAACCAGGCTGGCACTTGTATAGAGCAGGAATTCGGCAATAATATCAAACTCCAGGCCTTTCCCGATCAGGTCATCAATGTACTTCCATAGAAACTGCATCAGGAGCACAAAAATGACGAAGAAGAAAGTCAGGATAAGCGGACCGATAAACGATTTTATGACCAGAAGATGTAGCTTTTTCACACTGCTCCCAATAGGTTCCTACAGAATCAACGAAGACAAAGTTAACTTATTTTGATATAGTGACGAACTCATTGAGCAGCCGCCTGGCCGAGTTTACCAGCCTGCCCGCTTCTCCGGATCCTGCCGAAGGCGCGGAAAACTCCTCCAGCATGCCCAGGAGACGGTTGTAAAGCGCTTGATCCTCTGGCGAAGATGATGCTTCCAGTTCATTCCTGAGGAGTTCGATCTTCTCATAATCCTCGATCCCTTCCCTGAGCAATTCCAGCCTGATGCTCGGGAAGAACTCCATATCAGCGTGGTTTGAATTTCGGTAGGAGAATGAAAAGTCTCCGGATGTAAATCCACCCGTTCGCTGCTCTAGGGGATCATCGGCAATCCAGTAATCGAAGGCCCACCTGAGGAACCCGTCATATTGGAGTTGCTGCGCATGCCATCCCATCCAGATGTTCTCGGCAGGGTCTGCATCCCCGCTTATGAAATTATTGGGACTGACCGGGTTGCAGCTGGTATAAAAGGTGGAAATTTGCTCTTCCCGGGTGCTTGCCGGGTTCCCACTGGTCCCCACCATCAGGCACAGATCATGCACCCGGGAGGCCACGAAATCAGAAGGGGTATGAAATGTGGCAAGCCCAATCTTCCAATCAGGATGATTCCCATCAATGAGTTCAATGAGCCACTTCAGCTTTTCCGGCTCCACCTCATCCAGGTAGAGTACCGCCCGCCCGAACCAGCCCTTTCTTTCGAGGTGTGCTTTGAATAGACGCAGAAAATGGTTCCATCGCACTGCAAAAACTGTGCTTCCCACGGGGGCGTAAAGTTTCCCTTTTCCCCCTGCTTCCCATTCAAAGGGGATCGAATCGCTGTTCCAGCCCACCGGGGAGTGGCAGCTGATCTGGCCCCTGATCCCCCAGCTCATGCAAGAATCCACATACCTGTCAAAGGCCGTGAAATCATACCACCATGAGGTGTCGGACCGGATCCATCTCACCATGGAAGGAGATCCCAGGGCGCCCTCCTTGATGTGAGCCGTGATCACTTTTTGGCCTGTCTCTGCAAGCATCCTGTATTTCTTCTGAAGCAATTTAAAATGCTCATTCGACCAGTATTCCATGCCCCTTTCAGGATGGGCCCCATTGTATCGATCCACAACCGCAGTTGGATATTGCCACAGGTCCAGGTGAAATTTCCACTCCTCCACGGGTGGCAGGGTATAGTCAGCCACCCTGATACACATCTTCAATTCAAGATCGTGGTTCCCCTGTGCCGACACGCGGATCGTTCCCCTGTACAATCCGGGGACGGTCCTCTCAGGGACATCCACGGTGATCCAGTAGACAGAGGGACAACCCGGACGCAGTGAGCGATCCAGGGAGTTGCTCAGAAGGTCACCCAGTTCAAGGTATTCCTCCGGATCCCTGTGGAGATAACCCCCACAGGGTCTCGATTCTGCGTCAGCACGCACATACTCTACTGACCTCAGGCAGGCATATTCAGAAGGGATGGATCCAGCCGGTGAGGTAAAATCCGGAACTTCGAAAGTGATGTGTTCCACCTCCTCTCCGATGCACCACAGGAGAATGGCTGTGGAGATGCGCTCCCCTCTCCAGGCTGTTTCAAGGACCTCTTTCCGGATCACACCCTCATAGGGCCTGCACTTTTCATAAAAATGGGCCGCCTCCGCAAAGGTCCCTTCAATGATGGTTGAATGGCCACTGATGCAGATGGACCAGAAGAGGAGGTAAAAACTGCCTTTTAATAGGATCCTCGGTGACATGACAGTGGGGGTTAATCCTCCGGGATGAGGAATGTCCTGTAACTGAACTGGAGCTCTTCCCGGAAAAAGAGTTTCACAAGGTAAACGCCACTCTCGATCCCATTCAGGTCAATGGTGAAGCGCTCCCCGGGGGTTGAGTCAAGGGTAACGGTGTGAAGGAGTGTACCGGTCACCGAATAGACGGTGAGATCGACCAGATCCTTCACCCCGAAGATTATATTTAATCTTTTATTAACCAACGGATTGGGGTATAATTCAACCACCGGGTCGTCACTGCGGGGAGGCACTGGGCGCACCCACACCGGAACGATCTCATCACAGCTGGACCAGATATAGGCGAAGGTCTCGCCCGTTGAATTCAGGGGTACCTCGTATCCCCTGTCCACTCCCCAGTGTTCGGCACATGCGGAAGGCACCGACTCCCGTACCCCCCAGACGTCATCGTTCAGAAAGTAATAGGCTCCGGATGACCCTGCGGCCACCATGGTATGAAAGCTGTAGAGCTGTCCGGTTTCGCGGGTCATCCTGTTCAATTGCCAGGCAACTCCTGCCGGATTGGGAAAATCTCCGGTCACGTAGACCCCGTTGGAGGCATCCACCCCGTTCATATCCACTTTGAATGCGACCGGGACTTTTCTTATTTCCTGAAAATTTGCAACAACCTCCATGTCCGATGCCATGTGCAACTGGATCGGGTTTGCCGTACCCGTTGTATCACCGCTCCACCCGGTAAATTCCCAACCTTCTGACGGCACGGCAACCAGCTGTACTGTCGCCCCGGCACTGTAAATGCCCTTCTCCGGGGAGACACTCCCTTCTCCGCCGGTCACCACAGTAAGGCTGTACTGGGGCACCGCATCACAGGAGGACCAGACCAGGGCGATAGTTTCACCGGTTGAGCCCGGGGGTATTTCAAACATCCTCTCCTGGCCGGTGGTGTCGGTACATTCCGCAGGTACATGCTCACGTGCCGATGCCGCGGTGTCGTTGCTGAAATGAAACGATCCGGTGGTGCCCGGAGCGATATAGGCTGTGTAAAGGTAAGTATTGTTCCCTTCATGCTGCATGGGATTCAAGGCCCGGCTGATCCCATAGAAATTCTCAAAATCACCCTGCACGTATACTCCTTTTGAGGTATCGGCTCCTGCCATTCGGACCTTGAAGGTTACTGGAACTCTATCGCTGAAGGCCATCATCCAGTTCACCCCGTCATGCAGATTGGTTTCAAAATCCCAGAAAGCCTTGTTCTCCCAGGAGGATCCCGGGCCATAGGGGTCGGCATAGATATAGCAGTCACTACCCACCCATTCCCCGCCCCAGGCGAGCACCCCCGATCCGCCATGATCCAGGACCTCCCGGGTTATGTCCACCAGGTATTGCCTCTGGGTCTCTGTGGTGGGAGGGTCGGGGTACCCCGGTGGGATGTTCTCCTTTCCCAGGATATCCACGTGATTGTCGCTCCCGCCTTCTGTAAAGAGCTGGGCGGTCTCCATGACGATCAATTCGATCCCGTAGGTGCCGGTGATCCCGGCCACAAATTCGCCAAGGTTGCTGTAGCCTGCATAGTCACCGTTGTTCCAGCCATGGTACAATGAGATCCCGATCATGTCAAGATCAAGCCCGTAACGCCAGTGGGTTTCCAGCCACCATTTAGTGGTTGACGGTCCCGTCATGTGAAAACAGACCTTGATGGCGGTATCATATTTCATGGCAATATCCCTTACCGCTTTCGAACCTGCATTATGCAGCGCAGCGCTTCTGGCCGGATCATAGGCAGGCAGTTGATCCTCGGGCAGGTTGGGCATGAGGCGGTGCCATGTACTTTCATTTCCGATTGATACCACAGCGGGGATCACTCCTTCGCTGCAATATTCATCAAGGACCGAATAGGTATGGATATAGACCGAGTCGGTAATCTTATCGAGGTCGGATGCGATCTCCTGCCAGGCCAGGGGAGCCACGTAGGGGTTCAGATGGTCTTCATCTTCAAGGGCAAACGACTGGTAGGTAAAAGTGAGGAGGGTATTCATTCCGGCATCCCGGGCTCTTTGCATCCCGGTTTTCACATGCGCGACATCGTGGTGGTCCACCATGAGCCCCTGGGAGTAACTGCTGGCAAAAGGAGGCAAAGCAACCGCGAGCCTGACAGTGTTGGCCCCATGGGAGGCAATGCTCTGAAAGGGATCCCTTGGGATACCGTTCTCCTTAAACACGATCCCGCACCTCTGCTCCAGGTAATCCGTAAATCCCATGGTGGTGCCCAGGTAGGGGACCTGTGCACCGGCCAGTGAAGCAATGGTCAGAATGATCATCAGCAACAAAGGGCCATTGTACCGGATTCTTTTTTTCATTTCTAAGGGATTAGCGCATGAGAATGATCTTTTCCACCGATTCCCTGCCCTCTGAAACCATATGCAGGTAGTAGATCCCATTCTGGAAGCCGGAAAGATCAATGGTGCGGGTGGTCGGGCCAGGGTTGGTTTGGAAGGTGAAATTCTCCACAACCTGTCCGTATGCATTGAATACTGCCACCCGGATCAAACCCCGGGGACCTGCCTGGTATTCCAGATGGAACATTCCTTCGGATGGATTGGGATAGATCCGCGCCACCGGTTGCAGGGTTCCGGGACGTGAAACGGCCGGGAGAAACAGGGGGGTGAGGGTGGCCTCTCCGGCGGGAGCATAACGTATGTCCGGATTGGGATCACCGGACTCTTTCCATTTGTAAAAGGAATAGCCCTCGTCGGGAATGGCCGACAAACGGATGGGGATACCCTTTAAGTAGGTGCCCGAATAGTGGTACGGAAGCTGCATTTGATTGCCGTGGATATGGATCCTTCCATGGCTTTCCGGCCGGGTATCCAGTGATAGCCGGCAGGTCCCGTCCAGTCCGAAATAGCTTTCCAGGTGCTGGAGCATGAAAGGGGGGCGTTCCTCAAAAAAGGATTTGTAATGTGAGATGCCATCTTCCCAGGCCTCTCTTGATCCGCCCATGCTTCTGCCCCATCCCAGCTCGGGGATATTCTCCCCCCATAGATCCAGGTGCCGGTCCACATGGGGATCCAGCAGGCCGGCAATGCTGTCGGTGAACCTAGCCACCCTTCCCGGTTCAAAGAGCAGCTCCATGACGGTACAGGTGCGCTGCACAAATTCGTTCCTGAATTCCGTGTTTTCAAGCAACTTTCTCAAGAACAGGGTACTCGGTACGGAATTGGGCCAGTCATCACCAAAGGGAACAGTGGCATGCTCCATGGAGTTGTAGGAGGGATAGGTTTCGAAGTAGGTCTCAAAATTGGTGGACCCGTCCGTGTCAAAAAGCATCCACCTCCATTTGCCCCCTTCGCGCACCCTCCAGATGGCATTGTTGATGGCCGGCCAGTCATAATTGGCCAGGTAGATCTCTGCGATGTGGTAATTGATGTACTCGTTGAGGTCGATCTCTCCTGCCACGTAATCATAATTCTCCGGGATGCTCAGGTCGTTGGTTTCAATGAAATTGTAGAGCTGCCTGAAGAGGGAGTCACTGCCCGATTTGATCTCGCTCCATGGGGAGAAGGGACTTTTTATCAGGTCCACCTCCCCCAGCGGTCCATGGTGGGAGCGGAGGTAGTCCTCGTTAAAATGTTCCCGGATCCCGTAAATTCCCCAGAAGGATCCGTTCAGGTAGAGCAGCGAGGGCCTGTAATCCATCAGGTCCAGGTCCAGTTTTCCCCTGAGCAGCATCTGGTTCAGCCCGTCCCGGAACATCATCGACTGGTAATCATCACCTCCGTTCCTGATCTTGATCCGGTGGTACAAAGTGATCTCATTTCCGGGAAATAGAGGATAATCGATAAAAGGTTCACCGTAATTCTCCCTGAAGAACAGGTTGAATCCCTTCATGTTCAATCCCCTGGAACAACCTCCGCCGATCTTGATCCCCGCAAGGTTGCGGAATGCGAGCGATCCATCCGCTTCAAACATGCTGATCCTTCCCCGCCTCTCCCAGTCCCGGTTCCAGTTGGCCTCATAGGCCACACAGTAACCCGTGATCCCGTTGGTACCCTCTACGTAGATCCCCTGCAGGTCATCAAACAGGTCCCTGAACGGAAGTTCCAGTGAGACCACAGGCAGAGCCCCGGCCGGCTTAAGAATGTAAGCCTCCCTGGCCGTCGCTCCGGTGAATCCCTCTCTGAATGCCCTGGCATTCACCTGCATGGAGCGGTCAATAAAGAAAGGGCCCGTATAGATGAGGGATGATTCATCGGGTTCCGAGCCATCGGTGGAAAAGCGGACCACGGAGAGGCTGTCAGAGGCCCGGAGGGTGACCTCGCGCAGGCCCTCAAAAATGCTTCCTGCAGGATCGATCCGGGGAGGAGGGAGGTACAATCCTGCACTGTGGTTTGAAGTTCGCGGGGTGGGATACCCCAGCAGAGTGAACTTCCCCACGCCATCGGTGGCCCTGCCAAAAGTTGTCCCGGGGGGTACTTCACCAAAAGTAGCAGAGTCGAGCCAGACCACCTGGTCGCCGGCCAGTTCTGCCATGGCGATCCGTTCACCCTCCGATTTGAGCTTGAACGAGGCATGAAGCGCCCCCTGTTCCACCTCACCGTCCATCCAGAGGATAAAATGCCCCCCCGGTTCCAGGAAATAGGGGCCCACCAGTTTCCATTTGAGCGGGTCAGTGAAATCATCTGTGAAGTAGAGATCGTCAAGGTAAATGGGCTGATCCCCCCCGTTGTAGAGTTCGATCCAGTCATCTGTCTCCCCGTATTCATCCTCGTAAAGATCATTCACGGGGGAAATCTCATTGATACAGAGCAAGCTCTGTACGGGTTCCTTTGCTTCAGCGGTGGATTCCTCCTCCTGTGCGGACAGGCCAAAGCCGGCCAGGGTGCAGATGAACAAAAGGAGGATCCTCATGGCATGCGGCTATTTAGTGAAGATCTTCAATGGATCGGAGCCCAGGCCAGGAACCAGGGCTTCAACGGTTATTTCACCGGGTTCATCCCCGGCCATCAGCAGGATTGTTGCAATCCCCGCTTCAGCCATGGGTTCGGATTCACCAATAAGAGCACCCTGTCCCGAGACCAGGAATTGTACAGGCCGGGAGAAATCGTGGATGACCCGCTTAAGGCTGTCTGTGACCACGGCATGCACAAAAATCACGTCCTTGAGGCCACTCTCCAGTGGCCGGCCCGACAGATCAGCCTCAAGAATGATCATTGCCGGATCCCCGGCAGAGCTCAACTCATGCCTGGCCACCTCTCTCCCCTCAATGAATGCGATGGCGGTCAGCTTGCCCGGCGTGTAGGCCACATTCTCAAAGGTGAAAGGGGGGTGATCCAGGTTGGAACTGATCCTGTTCATGTCCGGTTTTCTGACGCCAAGGCTCTTCCCGTTCAGGAGCAGTTCAACCTCCTCACAATTGCTGTACACCCTGATTCCTGCAGGAGATTTCCCGTTCCAGTAGCTGGCGATCCTGACCATTGGCTTGCTGGTCCCTCCCATGGAGGGGATCCCCGGATCCCGCTGGCTCTGGAAAAAGTAGTAACTGAACTTGGGGTTTCTGAATATGCCCATGATCCCCGAGGCTTCAAGATCGTCGGCATAGCCCCGGTTATAGTCGTACATCACCCAGTATCCATCGGCCACCGCGGGGGTGTTGAAATTGTCATTATGGGCCTCCTGGATATTCATGGCCTGTTGAAGCAGGTTCTTTTCACCACTTCCCGGCAGCTGCCGGCTGGACCTTTCATTCTCAAGCAGGTCACCCCAGTCATCCTGACTGAGTCCCGCATTCATGGCATAGTATTCCCAGTCACCATACTCGGAAACGATGTAGGGCTTGTCGGGGTACTCCGCGGGATGCCCCAGCCTGTGCTGCCGGGCCTGGAGGTAAATGTCGTACCCGTATTGCTGCCATCCTGCCGTAAAACAATCATCTCCGGGATATTCCTGCCGGGCGATGGCAATCATTGAATCGATAAACGGCTCGGGCATCCATGATTCGTTCAGGGAAACTTCCCAGGCGAGCACAGAGGGGTGGTTCCGGTCGCGGCGGATCAACTCCCGGCAGGTTTGCAACACCTGCTGTTTGAACCCGTCATCCTCCATGTAATACTGCCACCCCAGAATGGCATCTACGGTCACGATGCCCAGCTCGTCACAGGCATCCATGAATGCCGGGGAATGGGGGTAATGGGAAAGCCTCACGTAATCAAAACCGGCCTCTTTGATTTTCAGGGCATCACGGTACTGGGCATTGTCGGAGAGGGCATAGCCGATATAGGGGTAATCCTGGTGGCGGTTCACCCCCTTGAGAAAGGTCTCCCTGCCATTGATGAAGAGCCGGTTCTCCCTGAACTCAAATTTCCGGATGCCAATCCTGGTTACCCTTTCATCAAGCACTTCGCCCCGGTGCATGATCCGGGTGACCAGTGTATATAAATGGGGGGTCTCCGGCGACCAGAGCAGGGGATCCTTCACCCCAATCTCCATGGTGATTTCACGGTCTGCATCCATTCCCAGGGATATTTTCCCGGAAACCTCCGCTACCGGGATCCCTTCCTGGTGGAGGATTTGAATCACTTTTACGGGGAGCTCGCTCCCGCCCCTGTTGATCAAATGGGTCTTCACCTCCACGGTGGCATGCCCGGGGGAAACTTCAGGAAAGGTGACAAAAATACCCCCGCCTGCAACCCTGCCGGCAAATTGCTCGTCCGTGATATGCACGGGATTCTTCACAAGCAGGAATACATCCCGGTACAATCCCCCATACATGTTGAAATCGAGCCTCTCAAGGGGCTTGGGCCCCGTGACGGCATTGTCCTCATTGTTCAACCTCACATGGATGAAGTTCTCCCTGTCGTAGAGAATATCGTCGGTTATATCCACCACAAAGGGCAGATATCCGCCATAATGGGTGGTCTTTCTGGTTCCGTTTACCCAAACTTCAGCTACGTTCATGGCACCTTCAAACCTGACATATACCTTTTTTCCGGACCAATGGTTTTTCATGGAGAACTGTTTCCTGTACCAGCAGGTGCCCTGCCACTGGTCATTGACCACCAGGGGTTCCACCCGGGGTGTATGGGGCAGTGAAACGGCTGTCCAGGTCAGGTTGGAGCTGAGGTCCATCCATGGTCCGGGTGCCTCATTTCCTGTGGTGTCGATGGCGAATTCCCACTGGTGGTTGAACAGGATATTTCCTGTGGCCTGGTCAACCACATCTTCACTTGCACAACTCCCCAGGAGAAGAGGGAAGATGAGATAAAAAAAACATGATTTTTGCATCCACATGTGGTATAACTGGTTACAATTTAAAGAATAGCCCATACTTCTGGAAGAGAGTATGGGCTATTCAGTGGGGAATCAGATCCTATTTGATCCGGACCTTCTGGTTGACCACACCCTGCTGGGTGGTCACTGAGAAAATATAGAGTCCGGATGCAAGGTCATCCACGGTTACCTGGTTGATATTGTTACCGGTCACCGCCTTCTCAAGGGATCCGAGGATGGAGTAGATCCTCACCGAAGAGACATGGCCATCACCCTCAATATGGAGAATGGTGCTGGCCGGATTCGGATAAAGGGTCAGGCCCACCGCTCCGTTGGAAGGAATTCCTGCAGCAACCTCCTTTACAAGGGAAACGAAATTCACCTCGCACCAGCCGTCATCACTGCCATCATCGTAGGCCACATTGTCAAGTTCCAGGATCAGGTTCTTGCCAGCATGCGCCGTTCCTGCAGGGATCATGATCACCTGCTTGAAGATGGCATAGGGGGTGGTATTGATCCCCTGCCCGGGGTCAATAGCCATGAGGTTCTCCGTATTGGCAATTTCAATTCTGACCGTGGAGTCTGCATCAGAGGCGCTGAAAATGGTATTCACCGACTGTGAGTTCCAGGAGCTCCGGGCCGACATGGTGAGTGTATAGGTGGTTTGTTTTGCCTGGATCACATCCACTATCTGGTAGAGGGTGGGATCGGCAGAGGCCAGGGTCACCATTGGGCCCCAGATACCGCCGCCCAGGGAATCCCTCAGTTCATCGATGTTCCAGTGAAGGACATCTTTCAGGCTGGTTGAAGCGGGATTTGAACCGGGTACCCTTTCAGAGAAATCCCCGTTCCTGATCAGTTCACCGGCAGGAATTACCGTCACCCTGGTGATCACTGTATCTGAATTGACCTGTCCGTCGTTTACGTAAAGTGCAAAGTCGAAGGAGGAGAGTTCGGATACATCCGGGGCGGTGAAGGTGGGATCCACTGCATTGGGGTCCGACAATGTAATGCCCGGGAAAGTGCTGATCCATTGGTAGGTCAACGGGTCATCATCGGGGTCCGAACTTCCGGACCCGTCCAGGGTGACCAGGTCTCCCCCTTTTACACTCTGGTAATCACCCGCATTGGCCGAGGGAGGATTATTGACCCCTGGGATCCTTTTGATCAACATCACATCGTCAAAATGGGTCCAGGCTGCTCCGTCGCCTTCATTCAGTGGAGAGCATGTAAATTCAACGATCAGGTACTTGCCCGCATGTGCTGAATTTTGAGAGAAGCCATAGGAGAGGGCCATATCATCCACTCCGATGACCAGGGAGTCGGTCACAAGGGGGGTCCTGGTGGTTGTATCCGCGTCGGAGGTACTGATGCTTACCACCACCTTGCCGGTATTCCAGCTGTCACCGGCCCAGAACGTAAGGTCATACAATACAGAATCTGCAGAGATCATCTCCACCACCTGGTAGAGGGTCGTGGAATCCTCCGAACTAAGTGTGACACGCCTGTTGGTGGCATCCCCCCACCAGCCTGAACCGGGAGCCTCCTTGTCCATGTGCCAGTCAGCCACGCCTGCAATGGTTTCCACGCCGGCCTCTCCAAGCTGGAAATCCCCGTTCCTGATGACGTTCTCCTGCCCGTGTGCCACAAGGACAGCAAACATTACAACGAAAGAAGTAAAGATTTTTTTCATAGTTGTTGTATTTAGTGAATAAAGGTAAAATAGTGATTATTTCTCATTTAGTAAATTATTGAAGCTTGCGATATAACCTGATGTGGTCCAGGGCCACGAAACTCTGGGCCCATATGGGATTCTCAGTATCCCAGGTGTGCCTTTGCACAAAATCCACCGCCACCTTTTTGCCGATGGATGGGGAGACCGCATCAATGGTGACAGAATGACTGAATGGAGCAAAATCTCCCGGTTTAATACCAAGGGTATCAAAGGATTCACTGAGCACCGTAATAAAACTGAAATTGCCCACCTCCTGTTCAAAGACGATCATCCTGGTCCGCAGGATGGCCGGGTACTTCTTTCCCTGCCAGTCAGGGTCATTGGAAAGAAGAGAGAGCTCAAATTCAAGGGTGTAATCTGCATTTGGATGGATGATCTCCTCCACCTGCTGGTACACACCCTGGGTATAGGAGCCAAATCTGGCCACATAATCCCCCTCGGGAGCCGTTTCCATGGCAACCACTGATGCCAGCGGGGCCCACTCCTCCACCTTTCCGAAGGTACTCCATCCGTCCACTGCCCCAAAGTCATTGGTTTCATAGCCCGGAAGCTCAAATGCCGGGTTAACCAGCGCAGTGGTGGCCCGGCCAATGATCTCGCCGTTGAAAAAATAGATGGCGTTGTTCAGTTCCACGGTTCCCTCGTCAAGCATGCGCTGGGTGAGGTCATTCAGGGATACCAGTGCATTGGCATCTCCCACTGCACCCTCCAGCAGGGACTTATTGCCCGGCTTGACATTTCCTTCCTGTTCACCCTCCTCGGTGTTGGCCAGTACCACACCGGCATAGGCGATCAGCTCCTGAAAGACGGAACGATAGGGGACCATCTGGTCAAAGAAATGTGCGTCGGCATCCAGCAGGTTTTGATAGGCAAGATCGATCTCCTCCTGGTCGGCGGTGGCTTTTTCATCCACCAGCCGGGCACCATCGATCACAGACTGATAGGCCTGCCTGGATCCCGCTTTGTACTCACCCTCCGCGTCTCCTTCGGTGGCGCTTTCCAGGAAGTTAGTGGCCCTGTTGATCTCGTAGGTGAGGTAATTCTTAAAAATGATGTGAGAATAATCCTCCTTCTCCGCACATGCAACCAGCAGGGAGATCAGGATGATGGAAGCTGGCAGCAGGGATATCTTTATTCGAGTTTTCATCTTCTGCACATTTTTCAGGTTAGAAGCCAGGGTTCTGGGTCAGTCCCGGATTTGAAGCGATGGCACTGGAGGGAAGGGGAAGCAGCAGGTAACGCTCCGCCGTAACCGCTTCCCAGTCAGCCGACTGGGTCTTGATGTAAGCGATCATCTGGTCATAATCCATCCTGATCATATCCCGCTTGGCATGGCCTTCAAAGTAGAGTTCCCACCTGCGCTCATTGTGGATGTGGTTCAGGAGAGAGACCGAGGTAAACCCTGCTGCATCGATGGCGGGCAATCCCGCCCTGGCACGTACCTTGTTGACCTCCGCTGCGGCGCCATCCAGCTCCCCCAGGTTGGCCAGGGCCTCGGCCCGCATGAGCAGCACATCGGCATACCGGATCATTGGATAATCGGTTCCCGAGTTGAATCCTTCAGTGGATGGATCGGGCGGGTATTTCAACAGCATGATGGGATCCGCGGTCCCGTCGGTGGAACTGAACAATCCCGCTTTTCTTTTATCCCCGTTTTCGAAGGAACTGAAGAAACTGGTAGTGACCCTGATCTCTCCATTCCAGTCATAGTAAATGTTGTAGTCGCTGATTTCGGGGGCCCTCCAGAGATATACCTGGAGCACGTTGGCATCCACCACCGGGCTTGTCCCTGCGATGAATGGCAGGACCCAGATCACCTCCTTGTTCTGGAACCCCTCATTGGCCAGGGAAAAGATCTCCATGTAGTTCGTTTCCAGGGCATACTCGCCCGAGGCGATCACCTCCTGTGCCATGGATGCGCATTCGCTCCATTTTCCCTGTTGCTGGTAGGCCCTGGCGAGCAAAGACCTGGCAGCTCCCCTGGAGAGCCTCCCGTAATCTGTCTCGGCCATGGCCATGAGTTCCGATTTCTCAGGCAAGCGCTCTATGGCTGCTTTCAGGTCGTTTTCGATGAGGATGTAGTTGCTCTCCATGCTCTCCCTGGGGATCACCATGGGGGTTTCGGTGGTGGTTGTGATCTCAGGCACACCCCCGAACCAGTTCACCAGGTAAAAATAGATCATGGCCCTGATGGCATAAGCCTCACCCATGACCCTTTGTTTCACATCCTCATCAATATCCATTCCGGGAAGCCTGTCAAGTATGGTATTGGCATAGTTGATGCTTCTCCAGAAACTTGGCCAGAGGCCCCAGTCCACAAAATCGGGGGTGGTCCCCGACCACCCCGTGTAGGCCTGGTAATCCAGGGTGGCAAAATAGCCCCCGGTGGCAATGTTCGTGCCCATATCCTCCACGCAGAACTGCCAGAAGGACAACCCTTCCCAGCCACCCCGGGTGCTGGCATAGGCCGCTTTAACGGCTGTGACCGCATCCTCCTCCGTGTTCCAGTAATCACTGTCAGCAATCTGCCCGTAGATCTTCTCATCGAGCACATCCTCGCAGCTGTAGTTGAAGGAGAGCAGGATTATCGATATGAAAAGTGTCAGGTTCTTCATTTCAGGTTCCGGTTATTAAAAGGAGACATTCAATCCAATGGTAAACACCCTTGAAAAGGGGATCAGGTTATAATCAGCATCGGTGGCCCAGACATCGGGGTTGATCCCCGAATACCTGGTCAGGGTGAAGAGGTTTGAAGCGCTGGCGTAAATCCTCAGGTTTTTGATGGCCCTGTCACTGTCAAAATAGAGTTTGTAGGTCAGGGTCACATCCCTCAGCCTCACAAAGGAACCATCCTCGATGCTCCAGTCACTCCGCACCAGTTTTTCGTCCAGGTTCCTGGTGAGGGAGGGCACCTCATTGCTGGGGTTTGCCGGGGTCCACCTGTCCAGTGCCCGCGGGGACTTGTTGTTGCCGTAGCGGTTGCTGGGGAAAGTAAAGGTGGCCTTGTTGATATTGACAATGGTTTTATCAAAGACCCCTTCGAAGAAAAACGAGAGTTCAAAATCCTTGAGGTTCAGCTGGCTGCTGAATCCGGCGGTGAACCTTGGATTGGCATCCCCGAGGAATACCCGGTCGTGTTCCGTGATCCTCCCGTCAGGACCTGCCACCACCTCTCCTTCTGCCCCGATTCCATTGATGTCCGCATATTTGGGATCCCCGGGGGCGGCATTGTAGGAGGCAGCCTCTTCGGCTTCATCGGCCTGCCAGATCCCGATAAAATCATAGCCCCAGATGGCGTTCAGCGGATATCCCTTCTGCTTGATCCCGGCATACCCGTAATTGGTCCGTTCGATCCAGATATCCTTATCCAGGATCACATCCCCGTCCAGGTCGGTGATCTCATTCTTGTTGTAGGAGAACCAGATACCCGGTTTCCATTTGAGTGCATTGTTGAAGAAACTCAGAAAGAGGTCAAGTTTTGCCTCGATCCCGGTATTGAGCATGCTTCCCTTGTTCAGGGTAATATTGGTGAATCCCAGCTCCTTGGGTACCTGCCGGTCAAGGATCAGGTCTTCATGATGGGTGGAATAGTAGTTCACCTCGGCATAGAATTTCGGGTTCCCCAGTTCCAGGCCCAGGTTCAGGGTATAGGTCTTTTCCCAGTGCAGCTCGGGGTTGGGAATGTAGGTGCTGCCCCATGAGATGGCATTGGTGATCCCCCCCCCTTCAAACACGGGCCTGAAATCGAGCAGGTTCTGGGTCCTGAAACCCGGGATGTTGGAGTTCCCCGCCAGGCCGTACCCGGCCCGCACCTTCAGGATGGAGAGGAACTGGACCATGTTCTTAAAATAATCCTCCTGATCGATCCGGTAAGCCAGTCCGAAGGAGGGGAAATGGCCCCATTTATTATTCTCACCGAAGACAGTGGCTCCGTCAAGCCTGTAATTAATGGTCACCAGGTAGGTGCCTTTGTAGTCATAATTGATCCTTCCGAGGCCGGACATCACCCGCTTCTCATACCAGTTGCTTCCCATCTGCCTTTCAAGCAGCCCGGCATCGATGTTGTAATACCCGATATCCACATAGGGAAAATCGAGTGCAGAGGCCCAGTGGCCCCGGTTTCGGGTATCCTGGTAGGATCCGCCGGCCATGATGAAGAATTTATGGTCGCCCAGTTGCCTGGTATACTGCAGGAAATAGTCCGCATAGATCTGCCTGCTTGTGGTGGATGAGATGCTGGCCTCGGTCTCCTTCTGGGATTCCCAAAGGGGTTTGAACCGCTGATAGAAGCTTTCATAGGCATTCTGTGTGATCCCACCCTTCACCGAGGCCCTGAAGCCATCGAAGATCTCATACTCAATCCCCCCCGAGATCCTCGTGGTATTGGATTCGGAGAAACGCTCTTCGGCTTCAGAGGGAAAGAGGGGATTATAGTACCAGGTTGCGTTCGGTTCAAATGCATGAATGGATAAATTCCCGTCCGCCCCATAAATGGGAGAGGAGGGGGAAAATCCCAGCGAGCGCTCGAATGAGTTCTCCACCAGGTTCCTGTTCTCCACCGTATAATTCATATCCAGGTTGAAGGAGAACTTTTTATAGTCATAATCGAGTTTGGCCAGTGCATTGATCCTCTGGTAATCCGATGGACTGATGATCCCCTGTCCCCCGTAATAGTTGGCCGCGGCCCTGTACTTGACCCCCTCCTTCACACCGGAGAGGGCCAGGTTATGCTCCTGGGATAGGTTCCCGGTGTTAATGACCTCCTTCTGCCAGTTGGTATTGGGCAGTGTATCCCAGCTCCCGAAGGGATGGGGATAGCCGTTATCGGGCCCCCAGCTCCCAAGCTGGAGGTTCGGATCATGCGCCAGGTCGTAATAGAACCGCGCATATTGCTGGGCATCCATCATGTCGATGGTCCGGGCCACAGCCTGGCTGTAAAACTTTGCGCTGTAATCCACCTGGATCCCCTGCTGATTCCCCTGTTTGGTGGTGATAATGATCACCCCGTTGGCCCCCCTTGAACCATAGATAGCCGTGGCCGAGGCATCCTTCAGCACATCGATCTGTTCGATATCGCTGGGGTTGATGGTGTTGAGGTAGGATGCATTGTCCATGGGGAAGCCGTCAATGACCACCAGGGGCTGTCCCGCCTCTCCCTCCTGGAAGGAACTTGCCCCCCTGAGGATGAATTCCGGGGTGGCACCCGGGTTCTGGTTGTGGCTGCTGATATATAGGCCGGTCACCCTGCCCTGGAGCATTTGCGCGGCATTTGAGATCCCCGAAATATTAAGGTCCTTGGGCTTCACCGAGGTAACCGATCCGGTGAGGTCACTTTTCTTTGCTGTGCCATAACCGATCACCACCACCTCATCCAGGTTGACCAGGTCCTCATTCATGGCTACCTTCAGCTCCGTTTTGCCTCCAACCTCGACCTCCTGTTGCATATAGCCCACATAGGAGAAAACAAGCACCGGGTTCAGGGTGGTGGTCGTGATTGAGAAATTTCCATCCTGGTCGGAGATGGTCCCGTTCTGTGTATCCTTTTCGACCACATTTACTCCTGGCAGCGATTCCCCCTGGGACCCGAGGATCACCCCTGTGACACTGGCCTGCTGAGCGTTGAGAATCACCGCTGATGTGACCAGGATCAGTATAAGTGTAAATCTCTTCATATCGGTTTAGTATTGCAATCGAAAGTTAAGATATTAATTGAATTCCAGTAATGCAAACAACCCGGGAGCACCGGGATCAAAATCATCCCTTCCGGATGATGAGCCGCCGGGTCAGGATCAGATCCTCCTGCTGGATCCTGAGGATATAAACCCCATCCGTGAGGTTCCCCGTATCGAAAGCAAACATGGAACCGGAACCATCGGCATGGTGCACCCGGATCTCCCTCCCGGTCAATTCATAGAGATGGATATGGGGACCGGACATTGAGCCCGGGAACCTTACATAGAACCTGTCACCGGCCGGATTGGGATAGACCAGGTAATCATCCTCCAGGGGATCGCCGGGTAAAAAAGTGACATCCACAGAATCGATGGAGAGGCAGCTGCCCCAATGCAGCGATACCACCGTATCCATCGGGGGGACTATGATCACCCTGTCGGATCCCCATTTCAGAGCGCATTCAGGGGGGACGGTTTCCCTGTAATTCTTGTAGTTATCCCATGTGGGCGACGTGAGAAAGTAGTAGGCCAGTGAATCTTCTCCTGGAGGTAACAGGAAACTCCTGGTAAAGATGCGGTCCCCTTCAGGATCCATCCTGGTGATTTGCCAGTCATTGATCTCACCCACCACAAAGACACCCCTTGAGAGGTCGGCATCCTCCTCCATTTTTACCCTGAAGGTCACCCTGACCTCCGATGGGGGCAGGGCTGGTTCACAGGTGCCCCAGCGGTAGGAGATGGACCGGTCCGCAGTTCCCACCTGGTAGTTCCTTCCTCCGCTTGCCTGATCGCTGCAACCAGCCGGTACAGGCTCCACCGCATCCCATGTGGTGTCGTTTAAAAAGTGAAAGGTCCCTTCGGAGCCCGAAGGGAGGTATGTAAAATAGGAGTACAACCCGTTGCCTTCAGCTGCCATGGGCATGATCTTCAAGGGTTCTCCCGTCCAGTCACCTGCGATATAGGCCCTTCCAAGGGTGTCGTTCCCCTCCATCCTCACAGTAAAGGTGATCTTCCTGGCATCCAGGTCCGAGTAAAAACCGGGCCGGGTCCAGTTCCCACCCCCGTTTTCCATGAAATTGGTATTTACCGGATCAAAGAACACCACGTGGTCATGGGAGGAGCCGATGCCCCAGGGAGTGGCGCACGGGGTGCTGACCCATGCAGGTTCCCAGAAGACCACCCCGGTGCCCCCTGCCCTCATTACGGCGCGTGTATAGTCCACCATATACTCCAGCTGCTTCTCCGGAATCACAGGCAAATAGCCGGGATCGGGTTCGTTAATGATATTGCCCATGCCATCAAAATTCTCGGTGGTCCACAGGTACCCGGTTTCAACCACCATCACCTGGTAGGAAGGAAAGGTACTCCCCATGGTCCGGATGGTGTTTTCCAGCTCCTTGATGCTCCCCCCGTGCCAGGCATAATAATAGGAGATCCCCATCACATCAAAATCGGTCACCCCGTTGCTGATGATGTTGTTAAAATTCCACACCTGTCCGTTGAGCTTGTTGGAAAAGTGGATCACGATCTTCGGGTTCACCGATGCGGTGGACCCCACCTCCCTGACCGCTGCAATGGCCGCATTGTAGAGCTGTGCATGCCTCGCCCAGCTGTTGCTGACGGAGGCAATTGCTTCGAACCCATTCTCTTCAGGAATGTGCCGAAGGATCCCCCCGTTGTTCTCATTTCCGATCTTCACAAATTCGGGCATCAGCCCCTCCTTCTCCAAACCGGTCAGCAACGCGGCAGTATAGCTGTATACAGAGTCCTTCAGGGCCTCCAGGTTATAGGCTACATCCAGCCAGGCCCTGGGAATCAGCTGTCTTCCGGGATCCGCCCAGAAATCGGAATAATGCAGCCCGAGCATCACCATCATGCCCGCCTCCCTGGCACGCCTGATGGTCTCCTTCACATCCTCGAGATCATTATAGTGCGGTTTCACTCCCCCGGGCTGCACCAGGGAATCCTGCCACCAGGAGGGATCCACCCAGAGCCTGACCCTCACCAGGTTCGTTCCATGGTCCGCGAAGATGCCGTAGACATCCTTGGGATCCCCGCCCTCCTTGAAAACCGCCCCGCAGTCCTCCATCTGGTTCACATAGGAGAGGTCATTTCCAAAGATGAAATCCTGGCCCCACAGGCGCAGAGGGAGGAGGGCAATGATCAACAGCAGCTTGATTCTCATGGTTTAATGGGTTTATACAGGGTTATAAGCAGGCATCTGGCAAAATAGGTTTTTTTGATTTAAATCGAAATCTTTCATTTCGATATCTTTATATTTGATTTTACCAACCATGATCCCATGAAGGCACTGATGCTCCTCTCCATAGTCACATTTCTTTTCTTTCACCAGCACCAGGCCAGCGCACAGGTCAGGGTATCGCTGGATACCAATGTGCCCCTGCATGAGGTCCGCAGTGGCCACCTGGAGATGGGAGGGACCAACGACCAGGGAAAGCGCATCGAAGTGAACAGCTACTATCTCTCACTGGATGGAAAACCTGCCATCCCCGTGACGGGAGAGTTCCATTATTCACGTTACCCGGAAGAGTACTGGGAGGAGTCCATCCTGAAAATGAGGGCCGGCGGGATCTCTTTGATTGCCACCTATGTCTTCTGGAACATCCACGAGGAGGAGGAGGGGATCTTTGACTGGACAGGGTCCCGTGACCTCAGGAAGTTTGTGACCCTTTGTGCGGCCCACGGGTATGATGTGATCGTGAGGATCGGACCATTCTGTCACGGCGAGATACGCAACGGCGGACTTCCGGACTGGCTGCTGGGGAAGCCGCTGGTGTTGAGATCCAATGATCCTCAGTACCTGGAATATGTGGAGAGATTGTATGACCAGGTCGGCAAGCAGCTCCAGGGGCTGTACTTTAAGGATGGGGGCCCCGTGATCGGGATCCAGCTGGAAAATGAATACCAGCATTCGGCAGCCCCCTGGGCACTGACCTATCCCGGACAACCCCACGACTGGACAGCCGCCGGAAGGGACCTGGAGGCCACCCAGATCGGGGTGGGCATTGCCGAGAAAGAGAATCCCTATGCCTCACTGGGAAATGAGCATATGAGGGTATTGAAGGCCCTTGCCCAAAAAGCCGGCATTCTTGTGCCCCTGTACACAGCCACAGGATGGGGTTACGCTGCGATCATTGAGAATGAAACGCTCCCCGTTACCGCTGCCTATCCCTATCCCCCGTGGGCGCCGGAACAACCTTCCGATTTCTACCTCTATACGGATTTGCAACAGGATCCTGATTATGCCCCGGTGAGGTATCATTCACAGGATTACCCATATGTGGCCGCTGAACTTGGAGCGGGCATCATGAACACCTATGATCGCCGTCCCGTGGTCCCTGCCGAGAGCCTGGACCCGATGATCAACAGGTTCCTGGGAAGCGGAGCCAACGGGATCGGGTACTACATGTATCATGGCGGATCCACCCCCAGGGGGGAGCGCAATTATTTCAGCGACGTGGCGGTGGGATGTCCCATCATCTCCTATGATTTCCAGGCCCCCATCGGGGAGTTCGGGCAGGTGAAACCTTCCTTTCACCGGTTAAAGCTGGTACACTTTTTTCTTAATAGTTTCGGAGATCTCCTGGCCCCCATGCAGGTTATCCTGCCACAGGACCAGAAGGGACTCACTCCCTATAACGATTCCACCCTGAGATACAGTGTCAGGTCCTCGCAGGGATCGGGATTCATATTCATGAATAATTTCCAGGACCACCTGCCTTCCAAAACGATCAACGGCATTCAATTCAAACTGAACACCGGAGAAGCGACGGTTCAGATCCCGGAAAAAGGTTCCATCTCACTCCTGGCGGGTGCACATGCCATCCTGCCCTTTCATTTTGACCTGGGAGGAGCCCACCTGTTTTATGCCACGGCCCAGCCTGTGACCAGGGGTGGGGATTCCGGCGACCGTTTTTATCTCTTCAGTGCCATTCAGGGAATTGCACCGGAATATTCCATAGGCCGTTCGAAAGGCCTTGACATTGAGGCTGGTACGGGTTGCAGGGTGGTGAAAAATGCAGATCGCTTCCTGGTGCAGCTGTCAGGAGATCAGCCTGCAGAATTTACCCTCACCACCGGCAGCAGGGAGCGCATCAGGATCCTGACCGTACCCGGGGAGATGGCACTGAAAGCATACCCTGTGAATATCCGGGGAAATGCCCACATCCTCTTTACAGATGCCCTTGCCCTTGCCCATGAGGGGAAGCTTGAGCTGATCAGTTCCGGCGACCATCGTTTTGGGATCTCCATCTATCCCAGGACAGCTTTTTTACCCGGTACCGACATGGGCGAGATTACACCCGGGGATCCTGCCACTGCTCTTTTTTCGAGCTTTCAGATCGTACTTCCCGAATACATTCCCCTTGTGGAGGCGGAGCAGATTCAGCACAACAAGTTTGTGGTGAAGCTGCCGGGATCCAAACCCGAGGGTGTGAACGACCTCTTCCTGCGGGTGGATTATTTCGGTGATACTGGAATGGGCTTTATGGATGGGGAGCTGGTGGCCGATCACTTCTTTAACGGGACAACGTGGAGCCTGGGGCTGAAGAGATTCACCCGCTTCCAGGAGGAGAAGGAGATGGTGCTCTACTTCAGACCGCTATACAGGGATGCACCGTTCCTGAAAGACCTTGAATCTGCAGGGTACAGAATGCAGGAGGAGGTCCCCGGAGGGTTTTCATTGAATCAGCTGGAGATGGTGCCCGAGTATAAAGTGAACCTCAATTTTTAGAGGCCAATGGCATGTTTCAGTTCCGAGATCTGGGTATTCCAGAGGTCCACGGCGTCATCCTTCTCATCCTCCTCGGCAAAATCGGTAATCAGCAGGGCCACATCGCCGGTAAGTTCATGGGTGTGGATCTTGAACTCAAAATATTGATCCTCCTCTTCATCGTCCTCCCACCGGAACCTGATGAACTTGTTCCTTTTTCGCTGAATCACCGCTGCCTCCTGGTGTGTCCCCTCCCAGTGAAAAGTATACTTTCCCTTCCTGAGATTCACATTATCGGCGAACCATTCAGAAAGTCCTTCGGGGGTGCTCAACCGGTTGTATAATATTGCGGGCGATGTGTTGAGTGTATACTCAAGCTCATATTTGGTCTTCATGGAAGAGGGAATTAATGAGTAATGCTGCCGCAATTGCAATATAAGAAAATTATCCGGTTTTCAAAATTCAGGGATCCGGACCAAGGTACAGGGATTCAAATGTATAGAATGAGTATAAAAAAGCACCCGCATCTGATTCTTAAGGGAAAGTAATTATATTTACCCTTTCCAAATCAGAAACCTACTAAACTATGAACACAACGAGCAAAAAAAAGAGAAGCGTCGTTATAGTGATTGCAAGTATCGCAGCCACTGGCGGACTCCTTTTCGGGTTTGATACCGGCGTGATTTCCGGTGCGATCCCGTTCTTACAGGATTATTTTCAATTGACCGATTCGCAGGTCGAAAATGTGACAGCCCTTGGACTCATTGGTGCTGTTGTGGGAGCGTTGATCACAGGAAGGATTACAGACTACCTGGGCCGCAAAAAGGTGATCCTGGCTTCTGCCTTTATATTTGCCACCGGTGCTGTCTGGACCGGGATGGCGCCCACCGTAAACCAGTTGATGATCTCCCGTTTTTACCTGGGACTGGCCATCGGTGTCTCATCCTTTGCTGTTCCCCTCTATATTTCGGAGATCGCTCCAACGAAAATCAGGGGAACCCTGGTTTCCATGTTCCAGTTGCTGATCACCGTGGGGATCCTTTCCGCCTATCTGAGTGACAAAGCGTTTGCCAACAACAGCAACCTGGAAAGCTGGCGGCCCATGCTCCTGGTGGGTGTGGTCCCTGCCGTGATCCTCTTCGTGGGCATGTTCTTCCTGCCGGAAACCCCCCGCTGGCTCATGAGCAAAGGGCGCGAGGAAGAGGGACGGAAAGTACTGGGAAGGACCGAGGATCCTGAGTTCATCGATGTGGTCATTAACGAGATGAAACGCGATATTGATATAGATAAAAGCCAGGCCAGCTGGAAAGAGATCTTTAAGCCCTGGCTGAGGAATGCCCTGATCATCGCAGCCGGTATCATGTTTTTCCAGCAGTTCGTGGGGATCAACACGGTCATCTACTACAGCCCGAAGATCTTCCTGGCCGCGGGATTTGAAGGCGCCGAGGCTGCCATAGCCGCATCGGTCATCGTGGGTGTGGTCAACGTATTCTTCACCATTATCTCACTGTTTGTCATCGACAAGCTGGGCCGCAGGAAACTTTATTTTATCGGCGTATCCGGGATCACAATTGCCCTGGTCTGCATGGGTCTCGGATTCATGATCCCCGGAGCCGGCAAATGGTTCCTGGTCATCTCCATGCTGGTCTACATTGCTTTCTTTGCCATCAGCCTGGGACCGTTAGGGTGGCTGATCATCACCGAGGTGTTCCCCACACGGGTGCGCGGACTTGGTTCTTCCATCGGTTCCCTCTCAAACTGGGGATTCAATACCCTGGTTGTCTGGACATTCTATAAGATGGCCAGTGCCATCGGAAATGCAAAAGAGGTGGTCATCCCCGAAGGCAAGGTGCTCTCTGATGTGTGTCCCTCCTGCGTGGGCAGTGTATTCTGGATCTTTGCAGCCGTGGCCCTTATCGGCCTGGTCTGGGGTTACTTCTATATTCCCGAAACCAAGGGTGTCACCCTCGAAGAGATCGAGGAGCACTGGAGGCAGGGTGGGAAACCCAGAAAGCTGAAAATGAAATAACTTT
>JAHEEC010000110.1 GCA_024640885.1 Bacteroidota bacterium
TGCAGAGTTTGTTTCGTTTCGGTTTTGATGTACACCTTGTTTCTGGGCAATCCTGACACCACAGCCCTTGCAAAGTTGCCGATCATACCCCCCACATTTTCTAACCGGGACCTGGTTGCATTTGTTGTTTTCATGGCATGGACTCTTATATTATTAAGACGATTTAAATGAAACAGGTAACTTATATTTCATTTATTTTGGGATCCGAGTCCCACCATCGGTTTTCAGGAAGTGCCCATTTTTTAATATGTTCTAAAATCGTATTTTTCGGTTCGATCAATAAATATTTATCTCATGTCGAAGTCAACCTTCATCATTGGACTCCTGGTCCTGCTGCTTCCCATTTCCATTATTGCACAGGAAAATATGGGATCGAGCATAGAAAGGCACCAGGATCAGTTGCAGGATCTATACAAACAATTGCATCAGGCCCCCGAATTGTCATTCATGGAATTCAACACTGCAAAACAGATGGCAGCTGAACTGGGATCCCTGGGATTTGAGGTGCATGAGGGGATCGGGGGGAATACGCTGGTGGGGTTGTTCAGGAACGGGGATGGCCCGGTAATCATGGTCAGGACCGATATGGATGCCCTGCCCGTTGAGGAGAAAACAGGGCTTCCCTATGCAAGCAGGGTGGTGACTTCGGACCTGGAGGGCAACCGGGTAGCGGCCATGCATGCCTGCGGTCATGATATGCACATGACCGTCTGGACCGGTACCGCAAGGGTGATGGTTGATCTGAAGGATCAATGGAAGGGTACCCTGATGATGATCGCCCAGCAGGCCGAAGAACGAAGCGGCGGTGCAACCAATGCCATCGGGGCTGGATTGTATCAAAAGTTCCCGGTTCCCGATTTTGCGCTTGCCTATCATGTAAGCGAAAAGCTTCCTTCCGGGACCATCGGATACAGGAGCGGGCCGATCATGGCAGGAGTAAGTTCCGTGGATATCACTGTTTTCGGAGAAGGGGGCCATGGTGCGCAACCCGACCAGACCATTGACCCGGTGGTACTTGCGGCGAGGTTGATCTTGGATATCCAGACCATCGTGAGCAGGGAGCTTTCGCCTTTGCAGCCAGCGGTGGTGACGGTAGGGTCCATCCATGGAGGGACCAAGCACAACATCATCCCCGAGGAGGTGAAACTGCAGCTGACCATCCGCTACTATGATGAGGCGGTGGGAGCGCAAATAATTTCAGCCCTGAAACGGATCGGGAACGGTCTGGCGGCATCTGCAGGATTGCCCCCGGAGAAATACCCGGTTGTAAAGGTGCAGGATGAATCCACACCGCCGGTAATCAACAGCCCGGGGTTGACCGATCGCCTGGTCCCGGTATTGTCCTCGGGGTTGGGTAAGGATCATGTCATTGAAATGCAACCGCTCATGGTGGGGGAGGATTTCGGGCAGTACGGGCTAACCCCGGAACAGGTGCCCATCAGCCTCATGTGGCTCGGAAGCATTCATCCCGATAAACTACCTTCTGGCGGGGCGGGTCCAGGATTGCACACCGCCTATTATTATCCCGACTACCCGGCCACCATCCGGACCGGGGTGGAAGGAATGGTATTGATGTTGCTGGATCTCTTTGGAAATTGAGTTCCCTTTAGAAAACAAACCACAAAAGGATATTCTAATGAAATATTTAACAATCCTATTCATGGTCAGTATTTCAGTCAATCCTGCAATTTGCCAGGAGCTGGAAAAACTCACCTCATTTGCCTGCAACTGGGATGATCTGGAACCCGTGAAAACTGCCTCGGGAGAGAGGAGGCAAATTTTTGAAGGATACACCAATACAATGGCATGGTTCGAGGTTCATGTGACCACACTTAACCCGGGAAATGCACCCCATGAAGGCCATGTTCATGAAGATATGGAAGAACTGGTCATCGTGAAAAACGGCAGCCTTGAAATTGGGATCAACGGTACAAAGAAGATCCTTGGTCCAGGCAGTGTGGTACTCGCTTCTCCGGGAGACCTACACGGAATTTCAAATGCAGGCGACACCAATGCTTCCTACTATATCATTCGGTGGAGGTCAAAGGAACCTGTGAATGTTGAACGCTCAATGGAGGCGGGTGGATCAAAATGCTATGACTGGAATGAAATCCCTGCCTCTGCCACCGAAAAAGGGTTCCGCCGTCAAATTATGACCCGTCCCACAGCCATGCTGGAGGAGCTGGAGATGCACGTGACCACGCTGAATGCGGGCATAGCAAGCCACGGGGAACATGTCCATGCACCCGAGGAGATGATCATCCTCATGAAAGGGGAAGTTGAAATGAGCATGAACGGCACCGGAACAAGGCTGGGACCCGGTTCATTGATCCTGCTGGTGGATGACATACCCCACGGGCTCAGGAACACAGGGAGCGGACCCTGCGAATATTTCGCATTTCAGTGGAAGTAGGGCAGGTGGCCCCCCTCACCAGCCCTTTGCCCGGAATGCGTCCCGGATCTCCCGGGTAACGGGTCCCGGAGTCCCATTGCCGATTTTTTTTCCCTCCACGGAAACCACCGGGGTCACATCCCTGGAAGTGGCTGTGAGGAACATCTCATCGAAATCGTATAGGTGCCCGGCCATGACGTCCTCCACATGGATCTCCCCGAACAGGGATAACACCTGTTTCCGGGTGATCCCCTTTAGGATATGGCTTGCGGGGGTGCTGACACGACCATCCTTCACAAAGAAGAGGTTTGCACGGGAAGCTTCGGAGATCCTTTCGGTGTAGTACATCACATCCACCGCATTATACTCCCTGAGCTTCTTTTGCAACCTCAGCGTATTAAAGTAGTAGAGCGTTTTCACCTCCGGGTTGGGCCGGAGAAACCTTTCACTGATCAGGCTCACTCCCTTTTTAAAGCTCTCCTCCGGGGGCTTTTCCCACGCGAGGTTCAGGATCACCAGGTTAGCCGGCCCGGTCATCGACTCCAGGGTATCTGAATAACCACCGGTGACGATCACCTTGAATGCCCCATTTTCCATGCCGTTCCTTTGCTGAAGGCTGTGAATGACAGCGGCGAACTGCTCCCGGTCCAGCTCCAGTTCAATGCCTGACAACTCCAGGGAGGTGAAGAGCCGCTCCATGTAATCCTCCAGCCAGGGGATGCTGCCGTTCCTGCTCCGAAAATAGTCAAAAACGCCATAACCCCGCTGGAACAAAAGGTCACTCACATGGAGGTGCAGATCCCCGAAGGGGACCAGGTCGCCATTGAAGTAGCAATAGTCTGATCGGTTCATGACCCCAAATGTAACCACTTTTGCGGTTAAACCTTTCAATCCTGTGTGGCCATTCTCCCCGCCGAGTAATCGATGTTCCTGGAGAAGATCTCCGCCTCCCACACTGCAGAATCGGTCGCCCGTGCCCGGAACCTGGGATTTGCCTGATAGAATCTTTTAGCCCATGCCCTGACGGGCCACGATGTCGGCCATGTATTCCCTGGCTAGTGCGGCCTGTTCATGGGCGTAATCAACCTTGGCGGTCTTCCCGTCGGGGGTTTTGATATGGTGGCATAATTCGTAACAGAAATAGCCGTTGAAGCCTATTTCTCCCATCAATTGGATATAACGGTCATAATCGGCCCATTCAATGATCTCATCACGGTATTTGTCACTGGCATATTTAGACTCCACCTTACCAGCACTGTCCCTGAAATATTCACCGCCGTAATGGGAGTGCACCTGCAACGGTCCGACAGCCCTCACCGCCTCCTCCACCCACTGGGGATCTTTTCGGTCCATCATTCCCGCATCCAGGCATATCTTTAACCATGGTGAATTCACCTCCTTCACCATTCGGAGGCAATCGCGGTAATCCTTGAACAGGGGAGGATGGTTCTGAAGTGCCATGGTAATTCCGAATTCCTCTCCGAAGGCGGCAGATTCCTTCAGACACTCCTTTACAAAATTCCAACGGTCCAGCATGGTGGCATAGGGATACTGTCTCTGGAAAGTATAGAAATCGGACTTGATCAGATCGTAGGTCCCGACTCCCTCATGAATTGGGATCCCGGTCCATGCGGGAAAAAGGCGTACAATTTTGGCGCCCAGGTCCCTTGCCATTCGGGTGGTCTCTTTGACCATCAGCAACTGGCATTCGCGGTGTTCGGGAATGGGACTGCTGAAATCATTATTACACGCTATGGCAGGCATTTCAATCCCTGTTTTTTCGAGGATATTTCTCATCTCATCCCGCCGGTTCAGGGGGATGTCCATGGGATTACCCTGGGGCCGCTTGTTGTCTAGCTCTATTCCATCATATCCGTATTCTTTGGCCCTCCTTACAAATTCCTCGAAAGAGAGGCCCGGTCCGTCATACCAGATCCCCAGGTAGGTAATGCCGTATAATCCAAGTTTTATTTTGCCTGATCTTTGTCCCCTGGCTTTGGAAGGTTCGGGTACCGGCGATGCAGCAACACTGTTCTTAAAAGCGGCACTCCCGAGCAGGGCGGTTCCTGCTGCAAGCCCTGTTTTCTGTAGGAAATTTCTGCGTTTCATTTTTCTTGCGGATTAAATACATGATTAAGAAGGAAATAGAATCTAATAAATTTACATTAAAATCCATTAGACAGGGACAGAAATATCCTAAATAAATAAGGGGGTGCCGGCCGCTATTGCCTTGCTGACAATTTCAACCGGGCCCCCTTGATACAATAGCGATTATGGCCGTAACTAATTGCTAGGCAGCATTTTTAGCACCCGCAGCATGTTTGGATCTTCTTCCGGTAGGACTCCCGTCCAGCTGCTTTTTACCGGCGGATTTGTTTGCAGGAGCCTCTGATTTTGCTGTAAATCCCATGCGATTCTTGCGCTTGGTCGTTTCAATTGCGTTCTTTACAATTTCCAACCATTTCTGAGCCAGTTGCAACTCGCCGAGCAGGGTTAAGGAATCATAATCGTTGTTATAGAATTCCAGTGCCACTACAGGCTTATCACCCGCTGAATATGTGAGGACCAGTTCAATTTTCTCAATTAAACTGACTTTCTCTTTATCCTGGCGGACGGTTCTTTCGGCCTTGACCAGTATACAGCTTTTTACTTCAGAAAGGTCAATGACCTCCCGGATCTCCCTATCCCTCTCTTTCCTGATGAAAAAGAGCTTTACCGTATCCTTTTCATCGATCCCGATCAGGCTCCTGGGCCAGTGGTCAAAGGTGGTGAGGGTGCTGTGATTCTCCCTCGCATAAGCATGCAATACAGACAGTGTTCTCTTTTCCCTGTTCCTGTTTCTAAAAATGAAAAACAGGGCCGATGATAGAAGTACCAGTGCGGTCAAAGACCATGTTAAAATAAAATGTGATTCCATTGTATGAATGATTTGTCGAATGATTGAGTATATAGGTATTTGGGAAAGTCCCAGTGTATGGACCAACCCGAAAGCAAGGCTTTCCGGACAGGAGGATTTACCAGAAGTAGTTGAAAGGATGGATGATACCCGGGCCTTCAAACCTTACCACATGGCATTCAGCAGCGTAAATGTAATTTGAAATTTCACTTTTCTTAAGCAATTCAGGGTACTTTTCAGTGAATGGGCTGATGAGTGAAGATTTCCACGGGAAGGGAAACGGATGCCGGGAAGGATCCTGACTGGTTTCTCTTCCTTCTGCCTCGGTAAACAGGTCCAGACCAGATGCAAAACAGGGATGATCCATGACGGTGTACCCGGCAATTGCGTCTTGCTGTGGTGCTATACTTACCCGGGTTTGTCCCCCAACGGCCAACCCAAGGGAAAGCACCATAGCCAAAATTAACGATGCAAGAAACTGCTTCATCTCCCTGTTTTGGATTTAGACGGTACCAGGGTCTGAAGTAACCCTGAATTGAGTGAAAAATATTTTCAGAGCCCCTGCCGCGGTGCTTCCCAAATTTAAATATTGATTGAAATCACATCCAGTTTTTTTTTGTAACTTGATTATCATATAATTGCATTAATAAATCCCAATCTTTTCAGGATGAAAACCCTCGCAATACTCACCGGATTTCTCATTGGCTTTTCAGTGTATGGGCAGGAAGGCAGCTGGACCATCTTAAAAATGGAGCTTCCGATTAATGAAACGTTTGAGGCCGGCACAAAAGTAATTTGTGTAATTGAATATGATAACCATACCCTTGTGGATTATTCCAACCTATCGGATACCCCGGCCAGGATCATATTTCATGTGTCAGAGAGCGGGGTCCGGGTGCCCGATGAGAGGATCGGACCGGTCAGGTTCAGGACCAAAGACCTGGCTCCGGGGGAAAAATCCCAGATGACCTATAACTGGGAGCGCGGACAGGAGATCACATTTGAGATCACCGGCGGAAAGGTGCTGATGGAGGTGAAGCCCGAATAGAGGGGCACCTGACCAGGCCTCAGGTTGCAGATAAGCACAATTTACTTCAGTCTTTGCAAATCATCGTTGGTCAACTTCTCCTGATCACGTCAAACATTATGATCAACTGTATTGTTTGATGATATTGGTTCTGTCGTGAAAACATTGCGTATTGATGAAAAGCAAGTTGCGGGTTGTGGTACTTGGGGCAGGGTTTGGTGGATTGGAAATCGCCAGCATGCTTTCTGAAGAAATGGGGGATTGCCTTGACCTTACCCTGATCGATAAGAACGATTCTTTCTTTTTTGGGTTCAGTAAGCTCGATGTGATGTTCGGTCGCAGGCCCTCCCAATCGGTCCGGTACTCCTATAGTCACATTAAGAAACCAGGGGTGGTATTTCGCCAGGAGTCAATAAAATCAATTGATCCTGAGACCAGGCGTGTGATTACATCCGGCGGGACCTATGAAGCGGATGTCCTGGTGGTAGCCCTTGGTGCCGATTATAATATCAAGGCCACCCCGGGTCTGTCAGATGCCGGGAATGAATTCTACTCCTTTGAGGGTGCCGAGCGGGTGAGGAAGATCCTGCCGGATTTTAAGAAGGGGAATGTCATCATCGGGGTGACAGGCTTCCCTTTCAAGTGTCCGCCTGCGCCAAGCGAGACCGCCCTTTTGCTTCATGAATATTTGACCATGCGGGGCGTACGAAAAGATTGCCACATCAGCCTGGTGGTGCCCTTTGAATTGCCCATCCCCCCTTCCTATGGCACGTCGAAGGCATTGCTCTCCTCCTTTGAGGAGAATCACATCCGCTATGTGCCCGAGATCATGGTAGGCGCCATTGACCCTGTTCACAAATTGGCCATCCTGGATGATGGCACCGAGTTGCCCTTTGACCTCTTCCTTGGAATCCCTGAGCATTGTGTGCCAGGGGTGGTGGCTGAGAGCGGGCTTGTCTTTGATGAATGGGTCCCGGTGGACAGAAGCAACCTGAAAACCAGGTTTCCCAACGTGTATGCCATAGGCGATGTGACCAGCGTGGGGACCCCGAAAGCAGGAATATTTGCAGCGGGTGCGGCCCGCGTGGCTGCCGGATCCATCATGGCAGAATTCAACGGGAGTGAGTTTGTAAAGGCATATGATGGGGCAGGTTCATGTTACGTGGAGTTTGGTGGCGGCAAAGTGGGGCGCGTGGATGTGGATTTCTTCTCAAACCCGTCCCCAAAGGGGATCCATGTGGAGGCATCCCGGGAGTTGGCTGTGGAGAAGCGATCCTATGAATCCAGTGGCAAAGCCCGCTGGTTCGGGATTTCAGAGTAACCCCCATTTACCGGTTCATTATTCCTTTTTTTCTAAGGATTTAAAAGTCAACATGGTGCTTGACTTGTAATCATATTGGCATTAACTTGAATAACCCTTTCATCACTTTTTTATAAAATTTCTCACAGGAAAAAGAACCAATTCACATAATTATTACATTTCGGCTCAAAATTTTAATCTTTTGAAATCATGAAACTGAATCATTTAATGATGGAACTAGAAACAGAATTGCTCACGCTGGAACCCGGGTTGTTTCGCAATAAGAAGGACGACTACGATGATGATTATGGGGATGAGGATATTGATGATGAGGACTTTGATGATGACGACTATCTTGAAGAGGACCTGCCCGATGAAGATGAGGACGATAAAGGGTACAGTGATGATTGGGAGTAGCACCCTGCTCTTGTTCTAAAGAAATCAACCCCTCCGTGTAGTGTTTTATCCGCTGATTTTACACCGGAAAATGCACCATGGAGGGGTTGTTTTTTTGTAATGGCTGATCCACCGAGGTGTCGTACTGGCTGACACTATATTTTCATCGACATATACACAGGTATAGATTTCAGGGAATGCCTGGTAAATCTCCGTAACCTTTTTCAGAGGGAGCCCGGGGAGACCATGGGCTACTTTGAACCCGGGACGGCCTGGAAAATAAATCCAGAAATCCACTAGATTCTGTAGAATTAATATTCCTATCTTTGAGTTAAACCCACACTGAAACATTACATGAGAAGGTTGTTATTGATCTCGCTGGCATGCCTGATTTCCTATCACCCGAGTTTTGCCCAGGAAGGCAATGATTCCCTGGAACACAGGGGCCTGAAGTTTTATAAGAAGCCATATCCACCGGCGAAGGGAGATCTATTTATCCTCGCAGTACCGATCATCGGGTATAATCCTTCAAATGGTGTATTGATTGGTGCCGGCGCCGCTGCCAGCGCTTTCCTGGGGGATCCATCCACCACCGGCATCTCCTCTTCCATTGTTTCAGCCACATATACCTCCAAAAAGCAGTTGCTGATCAATATCAGGAGCACCCTGTTTACGAAAGGGAATAAATGGATTCTGAGCGGGGACTGGAGGTTCCTCAATACCTCCATGCCTACCTATGGACTGGGTACCGGACCACAATCCTCAAAACTGGCGAGCAACGGGTTTGAGATCGGCGATAACCTGTTTTCACAGCGCATCTCCGGTGAACAGATGATGTCCTTTAAGCAGATCAGGTTTTACGAAACAGTAAGCAGGGAGGTATGGGATCATTTCTACCTGGGAATCGGGTATCACCTGGATATGTTCATGGATATGGAAGATAACCTCCTGGATTTATCGGCCGATCCCCCCGTCATTACGAGCTTTTACGCCTATAACTATAAATACGGGTTTGATCAGAAAAAAAACACCCTTTCGGGGATTTCATTGAATGCGTCCTACGATTCGAGGGACAATCAGAACAACGCCTACGAGGGACAGTACATCAATCTTTCGTTCCATATCAATCCGGAATTCCTTGGAAGTGACATAAACTCCACCATGCTTTACACCGAATACAGGACATTCATTGACATCACAAAGAATCATCATAATATGCTTTGTTTCTGGGGAATAGGTAATTTCCTTACATCGGGTGATACACCCGCCCTGGTACTTCCAGCTATTGGAGAGGATCAGTATGGCAAATCCGGCAGGGCATACACACAGGGCAGGTTCAGGGGACAAAGCATGTTGTATGGGGAAGCAGAGTTCAGGAAGCACCTGCTGGCTACCAAAAAGAGCCCCGATTTCCTTGGGATGGTGGTCTTTCTCAATGCGGTAACCGCCACCAACCGGGATGCGGAGGTCGGTCTGTTTGAGTATGTGAACATCGGCGCCGGTGCAGGCCTTCGGATCATGGCCAGCAAAAATGCAAGGATGCGGCTGGGGATCGACTACGGATGGGGCAACTATGGCTCCAGTGGATTTTACGTTCGAATGAACGAAACGTTCTGATCCGGGCAAGGCCATCCGGGCCGTTTGAATCAACTTTTTTTCGCGACAAATATTTGCTTACAGGATCCATCCGTAAAATTGATTGCGATTCCCAAACAAATGATCCTCTCAAGCGTTGAAAGATTGTCAAACTTAACTTAATCAACATTCACTTATGAGACTCCTGATCATCATTCCGTTCCTTTACCTGGTTTCCTGTGCGAGTGTACCCATGACCGGTCGCAAGCAGTTCGTGGCCATACCCACATCCCAGATGATCGCCCTCAGCGGTGAGAGCTACAGCAAAGTACTGGAGGAAAATAAAATCTCGTCAAATGTCTATTATCGGGAAAGGGTCAACGCGGTAGGAGAGAACGTGACCCGGGCAGTGGAAACCTACCTGAAACAGAACGGGCTGGAGACCTACATTGAAGGATATCAGTGGCAGTATAACGTCCTGGTCTCTGAAGAGTTGAATGCATGGTGCATGCCTGGCGGGCAGATTGCCTTTTATGAGGGGATCATGCCGGTATGTATTAATGATGCGGGGATCGCAGTGGTAATGGGGCATGAGATTGCCCACGCGGTCGCACAACATGGCAACGAGAGAATGTCGCAGCAATTGTTGATCCAGCTTGGCGGAATAGCCCTGTCGGAAGCAATGAAAACCCAGAAGGAACAGACCATCGATCTGGCCCTGATCGCCTTTGGTGTGGGATCCAAGATCGGGGTGGAGCTTCCCTTTTCAAGGACACACGAGAATGAAGCCGACGAACTGGGACTCTATTTCATGGCCATGGCCGGTTACGACCCCTCCATTGCACCGGTATTCTGGGAACGGATGGAAGCCCTGGGCGGGACCCCGGTTCCCGAATTCCTGTCCACCCATCCCAATCCGGCCAACCGGATTGAACATTTAAAGCAGATCATGCCCAAAGCCCTGGAATACTACCACAACCGGTAGATCCAAAAGGAGCCACCAAAACCATTTAAAAACTTGACATCGTCTGATTAATAGCTT
>JAHEEC010000236.1 GCA_024640885.1 Bacteroidota bacterium
TTCTGCTTTTGCTGAGGATGATTCCCGGTTATGCACAGCGCATTGATCAAGGTGAAAAGCATGGTGAAAACTGGGACCGCACCAGGGAGATCCTCGATTGTGCACCCAGGCTGGTGGACCGGAATGACCTGGTGGAAGATAACTTTACGCATCTATACATTACAAACAATCCCAGGGACGTGGAAGTGGGCTATTTTTCAGTGGAGCCCATCACCTATTTTGACGAAGGCAGGCGCTTTTGCGAAACCTCCCTTCCTGCAGCCGGGGTGAGTGAATCCTACTTCCGGGGTACCTATGAAACCCTCTATACCCTGCCGGGTGATGGGGTTTATCAACTCAGCATCCAATCCAATGCACTTGTCTTTAATAACGAAGTGCGAATTATCAATGCACAGAATACTGTGGCCAACATCGAAGCTTCCCACAGGCTTCAGATCATTGCGGATACCTCAATGAAGACTGCTGATATTCCTGATCCGAACTCAGTCACCAACCAGGTCTACAGATGGGAGGTTGAGGTAGAGGCTTCCGGCTTCTGGCAGGGCAGTGCCTGCAAGGGAGATTGCAATGACCTGCACGGAGAGGAGATCCCGGTGGGCACATCCACCTTGCTGCTTTCCAGGAAACTCAGGGGTCCGGGAGTGATCGCCATCAGGGAATCTGTTATTTTTCAAATGGATGCCCTCTCGGCCTACAAATATGAGCCGATCTTCCAGGCTGCCTGTCTTTTCAACCTGGAACCTCTCAGCATATCTGCAAAGCTTCTCCCCTGCGAAAAATGAGTCTTTCCTAAAACACCGGCCCCTCCCAATAACCGCTCAACGATGAATGGTTCAATCATTTTAGGTCTTCTTCAAAATATAGCCATCTTATTGGCATTTACTATGTTATATGACCTGACGTGGGTAAAGCAGGAGATGCCGAATAAACTCTGGCGCAAAATGCTCACCGGAGTTATTATCGGGGGTATCGGGGTGATCCTGATGTTATCACCCTGGACCCTGGTCCCGGGCCTTGTTTTTGACACCCGGTCCATTTTGTTGTCTATCAGTGGCATATTTTTTGGTCCTGTCCCGACCATCGTGGCAATGGCAATTGCCGGCTCCATCAGGCTGATCCTGGGAGGGGACGGCACATGGATGGGCCTGGCTGTCATCATCTCTTCAGGAACCATTGGCATCGTGTGGAGAAATATCCGGACTTCCTGGAAAGAGGGGAAACCCTTCCTTGAGATCCTTGGGATGGGTTTTACGGTACACCTGGTGATGCTCCTCTGTACTTTTTTACTGCCCCGGGACCTAATTGGACAAACGCTTAAGGCCATCGCCCTGCCCATTGTGATCCTCTATCCGTTCGGTACTGCACTTCTTGGACTTCTGATGGTAAAACAGCACAACAACTGGGTTAACAGGACGGCAAAAGAGCAACTTGCAGAGTCTGAAAGACGCTTCTCTGAACTGATGAGGACCATCACCCTGTTTTCAGTGTTTTTGGATATGAAGGGTAACATTACCTTTTGCAACCACTATTTCCTTGAAACCACCGGCTACAGCGAGGAGGAGGTGCTGGGCAGGAACTGGATGGAGGTTTTTATAGATCCGGCGGATAGGGCTGAGATCGAATCTGTGTTCAGGCAGGTTGTGCTCGACAAACATATTATTTCCCGCAATGAAAATGAAATTATTAAAAAGGACGGGAGCAGGCTGACCGTGTCGTGGAACAATGCAGCACTTTTTTCGGAAAGCGGAGAAATAATTGGAGGCGCCAGCATTGGTGAGAATGTAACCCAACGCCGTGAATCTGAAAAGACCCTCATGGAGGCCAAGGAGAAAGCAGTTGAAAGTGACAGGTTGAAGTCCATCTTTCTCACCAATATGAGCCATGAAATCAGGACTCCCATGAATGCCATCATGGGTTTTTCAAGGTTGCTGGGAACCGATGACCTGGATCTGTTAACCAGGGAAAGCTACATCCACATCATCAATAATTCCAGCAACCGTCTTTTGCGGATCATCGATGATATCATCGATATCTCCAAAATTGAAGCGAAGCAGCTATCAATCCATATGACGGATACGAATATCCATAACCTGCTGAGAAACAGCATAGAAACATTTGAAAAAAGCGAATTGCTGGCTGGAAAGCCCGGGATCAGGTTATCTTTCAATGTGCCCGATGAATTCAAAAAACTGACAGTGGAGACCGATCCCAACAGGCTGCAGCAGGTAATTGACAATTTGATCAGCAATGCCATAAAATATACAGAAACGGGCAGTGTCACAGCAGGTGTGGAGATCAATCCGGATGATGGTGCGGATTCTGTCCGGTTTTATGTGAAAGACACAGGTCCCGGGATCCCTGAATCCATGAGGTCACTGGTCTTTGAAAGGTTCAGACAGGTTGAGGAGAACAAGTACCATGAGGGCGCGGGTCTTGGCTTGAGCATTTCAAAGGGGATTGTTGAATTGCTGGGAGGACGCATATGGTATTCCTCCCGAGATACCGGAGGCAGCATATTTTATTTCACGTTGCCTCTTAAGCCCGGAAAGAAGATATGGCATCGCAAGGAGCCTTTTTCACAGGATATCTCCTCATTGAACGGCAGGACCTTCATCATTGCCGAGGATGAGTATGAATCCTACCTCCTTCTCAGGGCATACCTCTCCGAGAACGGGATTAACCTTTTATATGCAAGGGATGGAGAGGAGTTAATGAAGATGCTTGAAACTGAGCGTGCGGACCTGTTGCTGCTGGATATTAATATGCCCGGGAAATCAGGTGTTGAATGCCTTGAAGAGATCAGGGAAAAAGGAATTGACATAAAGGTCATTGTCCAGACTGCCTACGCCATGAGTGATGAAAAAGACCAGTGTATGAAAGCAGGCTGCCATGGTTATATCTCCAAGCCGATCCTGAAACCTGATCTATTGGCCCTCATCAGCCAGGT
>JAHEEC010000237.1 GCA_024640885.1 Bacteroidota bacterium
CATGTCTTTCACCTGATCGATCCCCAGTTGATAATGCAGGGCCAATCCTTCCCAGAGCGTCTTGCCGCTTTTTAACTTGTAATCCCAGGGAAGATGGTGGAACCATAAGAGATATTCTTCGGGACAGCTTTGCGGATCATTCAACAGGGTGCTTATTTCCGGGGAATACTGCGAGCTGGCATTACTGCCCTCCGGGGTACGGTCAAATCCGATTCCCCTGGCGTCCGCCTGGTGATAATAGGTGGGGTTCCATTCGGGCCTGCTCAGGTCATTGACCCAGGGCCCCGGGCCATAATGATGACCGGTGTCGAAGAGGTGATGAAGCCCCAGGGGCATCATATAATTTACCAAGGCCTCCCGGGAGGCGAGCATCATGGGTTTGATTAGTGAAATAAAATCAGGGTGATTTGAATAAGTAAGCCGCAACCACTCTTCAGCGATGCCATCAGCACTGAGATACGGATCCCAGGCCAGGCGTCCAAAGCCATACCAGTTGGCCTGTGCGAAAGGGTGCCCCGTCCAGTTCAGGTCGTTCCCGATGTTGGAGACCCCTGCCATTCCTGAAATCTTATGCTTATACAGCGACCCATCGATCACCTTTCCTACCGTTGATCCTTTCCCACGGGCATAGGTATCTGCCCGGAGCACCTCTTCATAAAGTTTTGGGAGGAAAACCAGGTGAGAGCTGAATCCCAGGTATTCCTGGGTGATCTGAAACTCCATCATTAAAGGAGTTTTTGGCATGGCACCAAAGATCGGGTGGAAGGGTTCTCTGGGTTGAAAATCAACCGGACCGTTCTTGACCTGGATCAACACATTGTCCATGAATAAGCCATCCAGCGGAACAAATTCGCTATAGGCCTGTTTGGCCCGGTCCGTGGAATCGTGCTCGGAATAAACAAAAGCTCTCCAGATGACCAGGCCCCCATGGGCCTGAAGGGCTGAGGCCAGCATGTTGGCGCCATCGGCATGGGTCCGGCCATAGTTCTGCGGTCCGGGCTGACCCTCTGAATTGGCTTTTACCAGGAACCCCCCGAAGTCGGGGATGTAACTGTATATTTCCTTCACTTTATTATTCCACCAGGCCTGCACCTCTGCATTTAGCGGGTCTGCAGTTGTTAAGCTTCCAGATTCCATTGGGGCGGAGAAGCGGGCAGTCAGGTAGACCTGTATTCCGTAGGCCCTGAACACGTCCGCCAGCGCGGCTACTTTCTCCAGGTACATGGGTGTGAGAACCAGGGCATTTGCGTTCACATTGGTCAGTACCGTTCCGTTGATCCCTATGGAGGCGTTTGCACGGGCATAATCGATGTACCTCTGATCAATGTATTCCGGCAGTTTTTGCCAGTTCCAGAGTGAAAACCCGGCATAGCCCCTTTCGATGCTGCGGTCCAGGTTATCCCAGTGATTGAGCATTCGCAGGTCAATTTTTGGAGCATCTGCAATCCTCAGATCATCCAGGGCCGTTTGTGCCTGCATGAGCTGAAGGAAGCGGTAGGTCCCGTATAATATTCCTCGATGATCAAGTGCTGTAATCACCAGCAATTTCCTTCCATGGTAGGAAATTGTTTCGATCACAAAGCCCTCTTTTCCGAGTTGATCCAGGTCGGAAGTCAGCGCAGCTAAGATGGCTGCATCCAGATTGGAACGTGTTGCAACAACCATCGAATTAGCGGATTCAAAGGCATCTGTAAACCCGGGATACTGACCCAGCATGCTCTCCAGGCCCTTGTCGAGTTCTTGCCGGGCGGTTTCCATCAGGCTTGCCCCTTTTTCAAAATAGATGGATGTGGTGGCATTTCGGTAAGTTGCTGCTATGTGCGGATCCTCTATGCTGGCGTAAGCCAGCCATAGATTGTAATCCTCCGGGATCTGTGCCAGGGTGGTACCGATACAAAATGAAAATATCAGCAGGGCCGCTTTCCTGTTTATCATTATAAAATTCATCTGGCTACTATTTTAATTTCATATGATCAAATAATCCAGGCATGCCCGGGGGCAAACTTCTAATCCTACTGAAATTCCAGATAGGAATCAAAGAAAGGCAGCATCTGCTGGGGAATGCGGCCCTCCCTGGTGTAAATTCCGCTTCCATGGGTGCCAATGTATTCTTCCGCATAATGGGTAATGCCCACATTTTCCAAACGCTGACTGAACATGTCGCATTGTTGGGTAAAGCGATCCCCGGCATTTCTTCCCCAGTCCAGTTTAATGGCCTTTAGCTTTTGAAGATTTTCCAGATTATCATCAATCATGTGCACTGGCATGTTTTGATACCAGCGTTCCAGAACCTCCTGGTTCGTTATTAATTTCCCGTCTTTGTATTCAAAGGGGATGTCGCAGTAAAAAGGCGGATTTTGCGGATTGGGAGACCAGGACCTGGCAAATGCCACGATCACTTTTCCAAAATAACTCCTGTTCAGCTCCTCCATGGTTTTTAAGGTCCCCAATTCCCTGTAAGTATTGCTGTTGGGGCCATATTCACTGACCACGGTCAATGCTCCGGGACTGAGTGCATAAACGCTGCTGAATATGTCGGGGTGATGCATGGCTATTTTAAGTGCTCCATAGCCCCCCATGCTATGGCCTGTAATGCCCCGGCTTTCTTTTCTGGCGATGGTACGGTAGGTCTTGTCCATGTATTCTACCAGGTCATAGCTGGTAAAATCTTCCCAGTTGCCAAAGATTCCTGTATTGCTGTAGAAACTTCCATCATAGCTGGTTTTCTGATCTGATATTACCAGTATAAAGGGCCTGATCCTGTGCGTTGCAATGGCAAAATCCAATATTTCTGCCATGGGGGTGAGCATTTGATCATTGCCCATAAAACCATGCAGGAAGTAAATGACCGGATAGTGTTGTTTGCTTTCACTATATCCCGGGGGAAGGTAGACCGAAACTGACCGGGTTGGGTTTTCGCCAAAATCATTTTCCAGGTTT
>JAHEEC010000238.1 GCA_024640885.1 Bacteroidota bacterium
ACTATTTCGGGAACACGGGTTTTGCCGGGCTGGAAGCCTTCAGCGAACCAGCCGGGACAGGAATGATCAAGATCGGAGGTACGCTGGTTGAGGATCCGGCATTCAAGGGTGAATTCACCCGCGGAGAGTTGCTCTCTGTGGACCTGGTGCAACAGCCGGGGTACCACTTCTCGCACTGGCAGCTCAACAGCTACGAAGGGCTGGACACCGCGCTGGTCACCCGGGGTGATCTCTGGAAATACCTGGTCTCCAGGCAGACTCCCGCTATGGATTGGACCTCTGTTGGGTATGACGATTCACTCTGGGAGTCCGGACAGGCCCAGCTGGGGTATGGGGACGGCGATGAGACCACGGTGGTGGATTATGGGGGAGATCCGGTCAATAAGATCATCACCACCTGGTTCAGGAAGGCATTTATCATTGATGACAGTACAATCAACAGGCGGTATACCCTGAACCTTATCAGGGATGATGCCGCCCGCGTGTACGTCAATGGGCTGGAACTGGTCAGGGACAACATGCAGCGCTGGTGGGTGAGCAGTGACGCAACTTCAGAAACCCCCGTGGATGGCCCGGAGGAGTCCACATGGCACACTTTCGGTTTGAACCCGGGTCAGTTCAGGAATGGAAAAAATGTGGTGGCCGTGGAGGTTCACCAGACTTCGGCCAACAGTTCGGACCTCAGTTTTGACCTGGAGCTGGTGGCCCACAGGAACCTGCCCGGTAGCGAGGAGACAATTCCTGAGAAAGAGCTTCAGTTTGAACTCCTGGACGATATGAAATTAACCGCGGTGATGGTGAAAGACACCATCCCCATCGAACAGGTATATATCAATGAAGTGATGGCCAGCAATGATGCCGGGCTCACCGATGAGGCGGGCGAGTATGAAGACTGGATCGAGCTGTACAATGCGGGCACAGAGGAGGTGGATCTTGCGGGGCTCTTCCTTTCGGATGAATTACCTGCACTCACGCCGTGGAGATTCCCCCTGGACCAGCCCGAAGCCACCACCATCGGACCCAGTGGATACATGGTGATCTTTGCTGACAACCAGCCTGCACAGGGTCCGTTGCATGCAGATTTTAAGCTTAGCAAGGACGGGGAGCTGGTTGCCCTGCTTCAGAAGATAGGCAGCGATACGGTGATAGTGGACCAGATGACATTCGGGGCCCAGGCAAAGAATGTCTCCTACGGACGGACCCCTGACGGCAGCCAGGCCCTGGATTTCATGCTGCAGCCATCGCCGGGTGCCTCAAACATATTCTCCACGGTGGATGCGCCCGAACTCCTCGATGCACAGGAAGAGCTTCTCGTATATCCTGTCCCCACACACGGACCGCTGTTCGTAAGATTCAATGAAACCCTGTCTGAAAAGGATCTGGCCGTGGAGATCTCGGTCTACTCCATGACCGGGAGCAAAGTATCCTCCACATTGCATCGGTCCGCCGAACTCATCGGGCTCTCCCTGGATGGACAACCCGGGGGTATATACCTGCTCCGGATCTCGGCCGGTGAACACCTCTTTGTAAGAAGGGTGGTAATCTATTGATGCGGGGATAACGGGTTCTTTCGAAACGCGGGACGCTTCCCGTAGGTGAGCCACCTCCAGATCCATTCCAGCGGTCCGAAACGGAAATGCCTTAACCATATGGGGCTCATTATGAGCTGGAAGGTCCAAACGGAGAACACCAGGTAGTAAAGCTGGTAACGCTGCCAGTGTCCGTATTGCTTAAAGATCCCGAAGATGGTCGTTGCTATGACCGTATGCATGATGTAATTGGTCAGTGCCATCCTTCCCACTGCCGCAAGGGCCCTTTTCATGAATCCAAGAAAACTGGTTTTGGTACAGAGCATCACCAGTCCCACGTGACCCATGGTGGTAAATAGCCTCCCCAGGTCATAGGTTCGTTGGTTCCGGTAATAACTCAGGACACTGAAATTATCATGGATGTATGAGGTGGTTTCAAACCAGTTCACGGTAATGCCCACGCCGTAACCCACCAGCACCATCAGGCCGTATAATCCGGCTTTTCGCTTTCCGTGGAGAACCCCCAGTTTGAACAGGCCCATTCCCAGCAACATCATGCTCAATACATCCATGAATCCGTGCCTGAAGAAAAAGGTGGTCTGCATAAACTGGGAGAAAGGGGCCATGACCTTCACAGCAGAAAAGTACCCTCCCCTCATATTGGAGATCACCCGCTCCCTGGTCTCCATACCTGGCTTCAACTCGTCCACTTTTTTGTTCCATGCTTCCAGGTCAAACCTCTGATCCTCTGTAAGCGTTCCTCCCTGTTCCATGATCTCACCGGCTGCCACCCAGTTTTCATACAATTTGCCAGCCTTCCGGGATTCATTGATATTCAATGCGGCGATTACCACAAAAAGGAAAATTGAGAACCCGATCAGTTTCTGTGCCGAAACATGCCTGACCGGGAATATGAACATCCCCACGATCCCGTAGAAATATAGGATCTCGCCTGGCCATATGAGGATATAGGCATGCAACAGGCCGAAAACGATGAGCCAGATGGTCCTTTTATACCATGCATTGGCCAGTTCCAGTCCGGCACCCTCGGCCTCCTTCCTGGCGGTGAATAAGATCACTCCGGCACCAAACAGCATGGAAAAGATGCCGCGCATGGTTCCCTCAAACAACAGGCTGGTTGTGAAGAAAACGCGAAGGTTCCAGCCCGTATCACCCCCGTATCCTGAGGGATCCCAGTAGGCCGGGTCGGGAAGCGCCATCCCCACAATATTCATGAGAAGGATTCCCAGCAAGGCCACTCCGCGGAGCACATCAATGCTGTTGATGCGCTGTTGTTCACTGACCGGAGCAAGTACCTGATCATCAATATTTTGTGATTTCGATTGCATGGACATGTATTTTTAGAGAACCTTTACCGTGCTCAGGGTGTCATTCA
>JAHEEC010000239.1 GCA_024640885.1 Bacteroidota bacterium
ACATCGTGGTGGTCCCGGCCCAGCACAATGGGTGCGGAGATAAGCCCCTCCCTGATGGCACTGTTGAAGGCCCGGGCGATGGCGATTCTCCCGGCGCTGTCTGCATAGAGGATCCGGGCCTGGGATCCCACTACCATATGGTGGCCCTCAGCCTCCCTGATCCAGTGGATATTGTCCCGGAGCTGCCCCCTGATCGATTCGGGAGCATTTATGGCAATCCTCTCCAGTTCATCGCATGCGATCCGGTCACTTTTTGAGAGATCCGCCGGGTCGGCCGATGCGCACACCCACCGGAAAGGTCCGAAACCGTAGTCAAAAAAGAGCGGGCCCATGATGGCCTGGACATAGGACTGGTACCTGTAACTGCCTTCCGGGTCAAATACTTCGGCCCCGGCCCTTCCCGATTCCAGCAGGAACGCATTCCCGTAATCCCAGAAATACATCCCCCCCTCCGCCAGTCCGTTGATGGCCTTCACATGCCTGCGCAATGATGCATGAACCGCTTCCCTGAACTTTTCCGGTTCCCCGGCCATCATCCGGTTGGCCTCCGTGAATCCCAGCCCCGCAGGGTAATAGCCTCCGGAATAGGGATTGTGAAGTGAGGTCTGGTCCGATCCAAGGTCCACATGGATGCCATGCTCCAGCAGGTATTCCCAGAGATCCACAATATTGCCTTCATAGGCCAGGGACACCGCTTCTCCGTCCTTTCGTGCCCCCTCCATCCTTGCCACGAGCGGATCAAGTTCGCGGAACACTTCATCCACCCATCCCTGGGAATGGCGTGCGGCAATGGCCTTTGGATTGACCTCTGCCACCACGCAGATCCCCCCAGCAATGACCGTTGCCTTGGGCTGGGCACCCGACATTCCTCCCAAACCGGAAGTTACAAATACCCTTCCCGCAAGAGAACCGTCACAACCCTTTATCTTCAGTCGGCCCGCATTCATCAGGGTAATGGTGGTCCCGTGCACGATGCCCTGGGGACCAATGTACATGAAGGATCCGGCGGTCATCTGCCCGTACTGTGATACACCCAGTGCATTCATCCGTTCATAATCATCCTGCCCCGAATGGTTGGGGATCACCATGCCGTTGGTCACCACCACCCTGGGTGCTCCCGGGTGGGAGGGAAAAAGGCCCAGGGGATGGCCCGAATAGAGGACCAGGGTCTGCTCATCGGTCATCTCTGCCAGGTATTTCATGGTCAGCCTGTACTGGGCCCAGTTCTGGAAGACCGCACCATTTCCCCCGTAGGTGATCAGTTCATCTGGATGCTGTGCCACGGCATGATCCAGGTTGTTGGAGAGCATCATCATGATGGCACCTGCCTGCACCGACCGGTGGGGATAGGCATCCAGTGAGCGGGCCGAAATGGCATATGCAGGTTTATAGCGGTACATATAGATCCTGCCGTACCTTGTAAGTTCGGCAGCAAACTCCTGGGCCAGGGTTCCGTGATGTTCGCCGGGAAAGTACCTGAGGGCATTCCTGACGGCCAGCTCCTTCTCCTCCCGGGTAAGTAGATCCCTGCGCTTAGGGGCATGGTTCAATTCCGGATCAAAGGTTGATTCGGGCGGAAGGGTCCGGGGGATCCCTTCCAGGATGGCCTCTTTGAATGCATCTGGATTCATGGGTGTGTTGACTTAATTCCAGTTTAAAATTACAATTTTTGAGTCGCATCCCTGCCTGATGCGGCCTTTTTCAACAGGTCCGAACAAAGTACAATCTTTCCCTTCATCGAATTTTCACCGATATTTTGCCATTCGTTCCCGGGATGGCCTGACTTTTTCTACTTTTGATTGTTATAGATACAGAAACCATTCAATCACAAAAAATATAGAGCAATGAACAAAAAGAACAGAACCTGGATCATCGTGGGTGCAATCCTGCTGCTGGTCATCCTGTGGGGTGTGAAGCGGTACAATTCATTCGTGGCACTTGAGGAGGGCGTTACGGGCCAGTGGGCCAACGTGGAGAATGTATACCAGCGAAGGGCCGACCTGATCCCCAACCTGGTGAACACCGTCAAGGGATACGCTGATTTTGAGCAGGAGACACTTACACAGGTCATCGAAGCCAGGGCCAAGGCCACCAGTGTGACCATCGATCCCACCAACCTCACTCCCGAATCACTTGCAGCCTTCCAGCAGGCCCAGGACGGGTTGAGCTCGGCACTCTCCAGGCTGCTGGTGACCATTGAACGGTACCCGGATTTGAAGGCCAACCAGAATTTCCTGGAGCTGCAGTCCCAGCTGGAGGGCACAGAGAACCGGATCGCGCTGGAGCGGCGCAAGTTCAACGAGATCACCAGGGGCTTCAATACATCCATCCGCAAATTCCCCAACAGCCTTATCGCCGGCATCACCGGCTTTGACCAGAAGGGCTATTTTGAAGCAGTTGCAGGCAGCGATGTCGCCCCGGTGGTTGAATTTTAAGGATCAATGATGAATGCAGCCAATTTTTTTTCAAAGGAGGAAAAAACTCTGATCCGGTCGGCCGTGACCGAAGCAGAACTCAACACTTCAGGTGAGATCAGGGTCCACATTGACAACCATTGCAGGGGGGATGTGATGGACCGTGCCGCCTGGTGGTTTGCAAAGCTTGAAATGCAGAAAACCGCCCAGCGCAACGGGGTGCTCTTTTACCTGGCTGTGAAAGACCAGAAATTCGCCATCCTGGGGGATGCGGGGATCAATGCAGTCTCCCCTGACGATTTCTGGGACCAGATTAAAGAGAAAATGCAGGCAAATTTCCTGGAGGGAAAATTCGCTTCCGGGTTGCACGAGGGGATCCTGATGGCCGGTGCGCAGCTCAAAAAGAACTTCCCCTACCAGGATGGCGATGTGAACGAATTATCGGATGATATTTCATTTGGAGGGGAAAAATGATAAAGAAAGAGGTATT
>JAHEEC010000111.1 GCA_024640885.1 Bacteroidota bacterium
TGCTTCAGTGCGGCATCCTGGGTGAGGGAGTTGATGTTGTAGGGGTATTTTACCCTGCTGAGGTATCCAACCAGCTCTTCATGGGCAAAGACCATCCCCAGGCGGATGCCGGCCATCCCCCACGCTTTTGAAAGGGTCTGCAGTACCACCAGGTTCCAACTCCCTTCGATCTCGGGGATAAGGCTCGCCTGGCTGCTGAAGTCAATGTATGCTTCGTCCAGCACCACCATGCATTCCACTTCCCGGACTATCCTCATCAAATCTTCCCTGGCCAGTGAGTTGGAGGTTGGATTATTGGGGGAACAGAGGAAGATCATCTTCGTATGTTCGTCCACTGCATCGATCACTGCATCCGCATCCAGGCGAAAGCGCTCACCAAGCAGCACCCTTCTCTGTTCCACGTTGTTGATCCCGGCACAGACCCTGTACATCCCGTATGTAGGCTCCACGGTAATGACATTATCCACACCGGGCTCACATAACACCCTGAACAAAAGATCAATACCCTCGTCACTTCCATTCCCGAGAAAGAGGTTCTGCACCTCCGTGCCTTTCACCGTTGCGATGGCCCTTTTCAACTCCTTCTGGGTTGGATCAGGATAACGGTTTAAGGGCGGGTTGTGAGGATTTTCATTGGCATCCAAAAAAACGGAGGCTGATCCGGAAAACTCATCCCTCGCCGATGAGTAAGGTACCAGGTCCCGGACATTTGCCCTCACCAGTTTTCTTATGTTTACCGAATTACCCATCACTTTTTGATTTTAGCCTGCAGGCCACTGCATTGCTGTGCGCCTTCAATTGTTCTGCTTCAGCCATGGTCATGATCGCCTCCCCGATATTATGCAAACCGTACTCGCTGATCTCCTGAAAAGTGATCTTTTTGTAAAAACTATCCATGTTCACACCGCTGTGGGAATGTGCCCATCCATTGGTGGGAAGGGTATGGTTGGTGCCGGATGCATAGTCACCTGCACTCTCCGGGGTATAGGGTCCCAGAAACACCGAGCCCGCATTGACCACCTTTTCCGAAAGTTCGGTATAATTCGAGGTGACGATGATCAGGTGTTCCGGAGCGTACCGGTTGACCATTTCCATGATCTCAAGCTGGTCCTTCAAAAGGATCAATCGGCTGTTTTTCAAAGCAATGGAAGCAATTTCACGGCGCGGCAAGAGAGCCAGCTGACTCCTGATCTCTTCCTGCACCCGCTCAGTCAGGGAAGGGGAATCTGTAAACAACACCACCTGGCTGTCAGGACCGTGCTCGGCCTGTGAAAGGAGGTCCGATGCGATGAATGCCGCATCAGAAGTATCATCAGCCACCACAGCCAGTTCGGAAGGTCCTGCCGGCATATCGATGGCAACCCTGTCCCTGCTGACGATCTGCTTGGCCATGGTCACATACTGGTTCCCGGGGCCAAAGATCTTGTGGACCGCAGGGATGCTCTCGGTGCCATAGGCCATGGCAGCAATGGCCTGCGCTCCGCCCACCCGGAAGACCTTTTCAATGCCCAGCAACCGGGCAATGTAAAGAATAGAGGGATTTACATTCCCATCTACATCCGGGGGAGTGGCGAGGATCACCTCCCCACAGCCGGCAATTTGCGCAGGGATCCCCAGCATCAGCGCGGTGGATAGCAGGGGAGCCGATCCGCCCGGGACATACAGCCCCACACTGTCGATGGGCACAGGTTTTTGCCAGCATCTGACACCGGCTGCGGTGACCACCGGGCCAACCGGTTCGGGAACCTGTTTCAGGTGAAAGCTCCTGATGTTTACCATGGCCTCCCCAATGGCACTTTTGAGCGAATCAGGGATCCTTGTACCTGCCAGTGCGATCTCCGGAGGTGGTACCAGGAGCGATTCCAGCGCTACCCCGTCAAACTCCATTGTATAGTCCCGTACAGCAGCATCTCCCCTTCCTGCCACCTCCTCGATGATCCCCTTCACCGTCAGTTCCAGCGCTCCCTGGTTCAGCGCAGGTCTTTTCAGCAGTGATTGCCAGTGTGCTTTTTCAGGATAACGTACGATATTCATTTTCAATATTTTTTCGGACCGAACCCATACTTTTCACCCTACACAATCATCTTCTCAATGGGAATGACCAGGATCCCCTGGGCCCCCAGTTCACGAAGCTGACCAATGACCGCCCAGAAAGTCTTCTCGCTCAGCACAGAGTGCACCGAACTCCATCCCTCCTGTGCCAGGGGCATGATGGTGGGACTCTTCATACCGGGAATCACATCGATGATCTTCTGGAGGTTGTGATTCGGAGCATTCAGCAGGATGTACTTGTTATTGGAAGCGGCCAGCACACTGCGGATCCTGAACAGGAGATCGGCCAGCAGTGCCTTCTCCCCCTCTTTTAAGTTCCGGTTTGAAATGATCACTGCTTCTGAATGCATCACCGTCTCCACCTCTTTTAATCCATTACTGATCAATGTGCTTCCGGAGCTGACGATGTCAAATATGGCGTCGGCGATCCCGATGGAAGGCGCAAGCTCCACCGATCCGCTCAGCACATGCACATCCGATTTGATCCCCCGCTCACCAAGGTATTTCTCCAGGATTACAGGATAAGAAGTCGCGATTCGTTTGCCGTTCAGATCTTTAAGGTTGTCATAGGAACCGCCTTTTGGAATGGCAATGGAGAGCCTGCACCTTGAATACCCGAGCCTCTCCACCAGGTCCACGGCGCAATTCTTCTCCGCATATTCATTCTCACCGACGATACCTATCTGGGCCACCCCATCTTCCACGTACTGGGGGATATCGTCATCCCTGAGGTAGATCACTTCGAGGGGAAAGGATTGTGCCACCGACCTGAGCTTGCGGGAACCATTGTTCAGTGAGATCCCTGCCTCTTTAAGTAATTCCAGGGACTTGTCACTGAGACGTCCCGATTTCTGAATAGCTACTCTCAATTTTTCCATGCTGTTTTTTTAAACGAAAAAAGGTCTGCAGTACCTGCAAACCTCACACTTATATCCTCGGGTTACATTTAACTGCACAGGGTTCTAACCAGTCATGTGGTAATGGTGATGATGAACGCTATGCAATCCGTAAAACCTCATATTTTCAAATTGTCCTGCAATATTAAATAATAATTTGAAAACTTCAAAGGCTAAGTTGGATTAATTTACTGATTATAACTGTAATTCGCTTTCGGATCGAAAGTTTCTAGAGATCCTTCAACAGGATATTAGAAGGGGATTCTCTGATGGAGTGGAGAATATGTTCATGGATCTTTGTAATCCTTCCCAATTCTTCGGATTCGGTGACCACCATGTGATCCCCGCCGGCCTTTTCCAGCTGGCTGTAAACATAGGCTACAGTGATCCTGTTGATGTCTACCGAAGGCTGGTAGGAGCGGTCCTTGGGATTATCGGCGGCCAGCTCCACAAGGATACCGGCGTTGACCATTTCAAATACCAGTTCATTGACCAGCCTGATGGGGATCCCCAGTTCATGGCTGAGCGACTCTGTGTTCCAGGATTCACCCCCCTCTTCGAAGTTCTTGATGATGTGATAGGCGATCAGCAGCGTAAGCATCCTCTTGTTATTCTGGCTCAGTTTAAGGGCGTCCTCCTCGAATTCATAATTCTCTATATTCTGGTAGGCGAATGAGAGCTCCGCCCCCATAAGTACGATCAGCCAAGTGATTTGAAGCCAGAGGAGGAACAGGGGTATGAAAGCGATGCTTCCAAAGAGGGTGTTGAATCTCCAGACCCCAAGCTGCAGGTCCTGGTAGAGCATTTGGAAAATGACAGCCACCGTGCCCGCAATGATACCCGCCACCAGTGCATATTTAAATTTCACCTTGGTATTGGGCATGACGATATATACAATAGAGAAGAGGAGCCACATGGAGACGAAAGGGACCGACTTGATCATAAATACGATGAGTGGCTTAAAGAGTTCAAACTCCTCTGCAGCGGACTGAATTTTCACAATTACACTCCCGGAAAGCCCAATGGCAAAGGGACTGAGGATCATGATGGCCAGGTAATCCGAAAACTTCCTCATGGGACTTCGTGGCTTGCGGATCTGCCAAATATCGTTGAAGGATGCTTCTATATTGTTTAATACCTGAATGACCGACCAGAAGAGGATGATACCGCCCACACCCGCCAGCAGCCCCCCTTTTGTATTGGCCAGCAGGCTGTCCACCATCTCCGTGAGCCATTTCATGATGGCCTCCTGTCCCTGCATATTATTTTGGATGGTCTCATGCAACCTGTTTTCAAATCCGAAATTTCGCGCAATGGAAAAGGCAATGGCAAAAATGGGAACCAGGGAGAGCATGGTAAAATAGGTCAGGGCCGCTGCCTTCACTGCGGCCCTGTCTTCAAAAAAACCTTTGAAGGCCAGGATGTAGATCCTTGATTGCCTGATCAGGAATGTCCTTCGGCGGGATTTGGAAGAAAGATCCGGTGACCAGATCTCTTCCTGGAAGAAACGCTTGAGCTTGTTGATCATGCATGCTGTTTTGGCCAAACAAATATAATAAACTTGCACATAGGATGAGGGAAAAATTATCTTTGTACGAAATTCCTGACAAAAAGTCAACTTAAAGAAGAAACGATGCCCACATTAAAAGAGAGATTTGCGAAATGGAAAGATACACGGTCAACCTGGCAGAAGGCGGGGGATGTGGTTTTTTTGATCCTGCTTGTCCTTTTGATTATCCCGGGTCCCCGGAAAGTCATTGCCACCGCGGTCAACAAGGTGGTCCTGAATGTGAAAAATCCAAGCATTCGGAGTGAGGATAAACAGGTGGAGCTGATAGACATGGATTTTCACTGGGTCCTTGCCAACGGGCAGGGTACCCCATTTTACCTGAGCGATCTTCGAGATCAGGTAATCTTCCTGAATTTCTGGGCCACCTGGTGCCCGCCCTGCGTTGCTGAACTGCCTGAAATTCAAAGGGCCTATGAGAAATACGGGCACGAAGTGGCATTTATTCTGGTTTCAAACCAGCAACCTGAAGAGGTTGAGGATTTTATGGAGAAAAACGGGTATAACCTGCCCGTGTTTTACCCGGGAACTGCCATACCGGATGCATTTCAATCCACTTCGATCCCCACCACATTTATCATCTCCAGGGAGGGGAAAATCGTGACCAGGAAGACAGGAGCCGTCAACTGGGATTCAAGAGCCGCAGAAAGGATATTCGAAGAATTGCTCAGGTAGTTTTCCTGTAATTTGATACGGCCAGAGTGAGTGTAAAAACCGCGTAAATTGCCAGGCTGTAAAACTCCCTGCTAATGTCATGGAACCTGGAGCCCTTCAGCAGGATCATCCTGATCACCCGCATGAAATAGGCGGCGGGATTAAGCAGATTAATCTTCTGTGCCCAGGGGGGCATGCTCTCCGCGGGTGTGAAGACCCCGCTCATCAGGATAAAAGTGATCATAAAGAAGAAAGCCACGAACATCATCTGCTGCTGGGTATTTGAGATGGTTGAGAGGAAGAGGCCGATTCCCAGCACCACAAAAAGGTAGACACAGGTAAAAAGGAACAGCAATCCAAGGCTTCCTACCATGGGCAATCCGTAGAGCACCCGTCCCACCACCAGTCCGAATGCCAGTTCAAAAATGGCAATGATCCAGAATGGCAATAGTTTCGCAATGATAAACTGGTACTTTCTCACGGGGGTCACATTGATCTGCTCGGTGGTACCCATCTCCTTCTCCCTCACCAGGTTCAAGGCAGTTAACATCATTCCAATGAGGGTCACGATGATCACCAGGATCCCCGAGAACATGTAGATCTTGTAATCAATCAACGGGTTGTACCACAAACGGGGGATGATCTCAATGGTAGCCGGATTTCCCGAGGCACCCAATCCAAACCAGTCAGCCCTTATCTGGCTGTTAAAACCCCGGATGATCTGTGTGCAGTATACATTTACCAGCCCCGCTTCCGTTGCATTGATGGCATTGATCACCAGCTGTAATCCGGTTTTACCTTCGCTGTAGAGCCTTTTTTCGAAACCATGCTGAAAGTGCAGGATCACATCCACCTGATCCCCGGTAAGCATATTTTCCGCCTCCTTGTAGTCATTGGTCTGCAGGTTGATCTCAAAAAAGGGCGAGGCAGTGAATCTGGAGACCAGCAACCGGGATGCAGTGGAATAATCCTGGTCCACCACCGCCATTTTGATTCCCTTCATCTCCAGGCTGGCGGCATAGGTAAGAAGGATCATCTGGACCAGTGGAACCACAAATATCACGGGAACCATGAATTTGTTCCGGAAAATCTGCTTGAACTCTTTGATCAGCAACGTATAGAGTATCCTCATATGGCTCTTATTCAAGTCTGATATTGAATCTTCTCATGGCCGCAAGTATAAAGAAAAGTGTCATGCCAAGGAGTATCAGTGTTTCTCTCCAGATAAAATTGAATCCTGTGCCTTTCAGCATGATGTTCTTGACGATCACGATAAACCACCTGGCGGGCATCACCGAGGAGAGCCATTGCAGCAGGTGAGGCATGTTATCCACCGGGAAAATAAATCCCGACAGCAGGATGGTAGGTAGCATCAAGCCTAACATGCTCATTACCATGGCCATTTGCTGGGTTTTTGCCACGGTGGAGATCAACACCCCCAGTGAGAGGGCAAGGGTGATGTAGAGCATGCATTCCCCCATGAGCAACCACACACTGCCCGCCACCGGCACACCAAAAACAAGGTATCCCAGCAAAATTATGGTCAATGCATTCACAAATGAGAGTAAGATATATGGGGTCACTTTGCCCAGGATGATTTCCCTGGGCTTCAACGGCGAGGCCAGCAACAGCTCCATGGTGCCAAACTCCTTCTCACGTGTAATGGTGACCGAGGTCATCAGGGCCGAGATCAACATCAGGATCAGTGCCATGAGTCCGGGCACAAACATATAAACCCCCCTCATCTCTTCGTTAAAGTACATCCTGGATGCTACCTCCACCTCCCATGGGATTGTTGCATCCATGTTCAGGGACCTGAAGTAACTCTGCAGCACCCCCTGGAGATAGGTTTGGGCAAGCTGTGCTGAATTGGCATCGGAAGCGTCGGTGATCAGTTCTATGGCGGCCCTGTGCTCCACGAGGAGCTTCTTTTCAAAATTCTCTTCAAATACCACAACTACCGTGGCCCTGCCACTCCTGAACATGGATTCTATCTCATCCTCCCGTTCAAGATAGCCGGCCGGAACAAAATATCCCGAAGAAAATATCTTCCGGATGGCCTTTGTGGTGGTCTGATCCACTGACCTGTCCCAGATCCCCACCCTGACATCCTTGATTTCATTGGTCACCACATAGCCGAACAGTACGATCATCACCACCGGCAGTCCGAACAGGATCGCAAGGGTTCTCGCATCCCTGAAGATGTGCTGAAACTCCTTCTTTACAAAACCTAAAAACCTTTTCACTTCCTGGCAAGTTTTAGGAACACTTCATTCATGTTCCTGGATTGATACTTCTGCTTCAGGGCCTGCGGTGTATCCAGTGCTTCAATGCGGCCGTTGACCATGATCGAGACACGGTCGCAATATTCAGCCTCATCCATATAGTGTGTGGTTACAAAAACAGTGATGCCTTCCAGCGTGGCATCATGGATCATCTCCCAGAATTGTCTTCTGGTCACCGGATCCACACCCCCGGTGGGTTCGTCCAGGAAGACAATGGCCGGCTTATGGAAAATTGCCACCGAAAATGCCAGTTTTTGCTTCCATCCAAGGGGAATGTCACGGATTAACCGGTTCCTGATATGCGCAAGTTTCAACCGTTCCAGCAACTGCTCCTCCCGTTCGGCGATCTGTGACCTGCTTAACCGGTAGATCCCGGCATAAAGCCTGATATTCTCAGAAAGCGTGAGATCCTCATAGAGAGAGAACTTCTGGGACATATACCCTATTTTACGCTTGATATTTTCCCGCTCGCGATACACATCGTGCCCTGCCACACGGATATCCCCTGAAGTGGGATAGGACAATCCACAAAGGATCCTGATGGCAGTAGTCTTTCCGGCACCGTTGGCACCCAGGAATCCAAAGATCTCCTCCTTCTCCACGTGAAAGGTAAGCCGGTCATTGGCCGTGAAGTTGCCAAACTTCTTCACCATCTCCCTGACTTCAATGATATGTTCCTCTCCCCCGGTCATCGCTTTTTCTTGATCAGTTCAACGGAAACGGGCTCCTGTTGCATCAATTCCATGAAATGATCCTCCACGGAAGGTACAATGGATTGCCAGCGGATGGAAGGATCATTCCATCCCTCCATTGCCAGCTTCAGACCCGCAAGGGCCCCGGCGGAATGCAGGGTCACATGCAGCTCATCCCCAAATAACCAGGCGCTCTTGCATCCTTCAAGTCCCCTGATCCTCTCAAGATAGGCATAAGCCCCTCTGTCGCTTCCAAAAGCGTACAACAATCCACCGGTTCGGTCAACCAGCTCGCCAGGATCCGAGACATCCATAATGGTGCCTTTCTGAATCAGGGCCACCCGGTCGCACATCTCGGCTTCATCCATGTAAGGGGTGGAAACCACCACCGTGATCCCTTCATTCTGGATCTTTTTCAGCATCTCCCAGAATTCCCGGCGGCTGACTGCGTCCACTCCGGTGGTTGGTTCATCCAGGATCAGTACCTCAGGCCTGTGGATCAGTGCACACGAAAGGGCAAGCTTTTGCTTCATTCCACCCGAAAGCCGGCCTGCCAGCCTCTTTTTAAAGGGTTCTATCTGCTGATACACCTCCTTGACCAGTTCATAATTTGCCCTGACTGTGGTTCCGAATACCCTGGCGTAAAACGCCAGGTTCTCTTCCACGGAAAGATCCATGTAGAGTGAAAAACGACCCGGCATGTAACCGATGATGCGCCTCACATCGCGGTATTGTGTCACCACATCGAAACCACCCACCGAACAATGGCCCCCATCCGGTACTATCAGGGAAGCCATGATCCGGAAAAGCGTTGATTTCCCTGCACCGTCGGGCCCGATCAAACCAAATAACTCGCCCTCTTTCACCTCAAAATCAACCTGATTTAGAGCATGAATCTCATTGAATGACTTCTCAATATGATTTACAAGCACTGACATCCCATTGAATCTGTTTTAGAAAACCACCTCTCCGGGCATTCCGATTTTGAGCTTCCCGTCATTGGGGACCGCAACTTTGATGGCATAAACCAGGCTGATGCGCTCCTCCTTTGTCTGTATGATCTTTGGCGTGAATTCCGCCTCCGGGGAGATCCATTCGACCACGCCGGGAATCTCCTCCATCCCACTGGCCGCATCAATGCGGACCATCACCCTTTCACCGGTCTCAAGCCCAGGCAACTGATTCCCTGAAATATAGGCGCGCAGGATCAGTTGATCCATGTTGGCCATCTTAAACAGTGGTTGCCCCGGGGCCGCGATTTCGCCCTCTTCCTTGTACTTGGTGAGCAGGATCCCTTCCACAGGGCTGGTAATGAAGCATTTCAAAATTTGATCATTCACCTGAAGGACCTGGATTTTGAGGGTTTCCATCTCTGCATATACTGAAGCCTTCTGAGATCCGGTGGCCTCGATCTGGGCTTCCATCAATTTGATTTGCCCTTCCATATCCTCTTTCTGTTTGAGGGTTGCAGCGCCATCTTCAAAGAGATGATCGATCCTGCCGCGTTCTCTCTCCAGGTTTTCCAGTTGCACTTTGCTGGCACGGACCTGGGACTCGAGGGTGCGGATCCTGGAAACAAGAGAAGCCGACAATGATTGCAATTGTCTCCGCTTCAGATCCAGCTGGGTTGTATCGATCACCACCACCGGTGATCCTTTCTGGAGCCTGTTCCCCTCCTGTGATTGAAAGGCCACAATCCTCCCCTGTGCTTCAGCAGATACCATGATCTCAATTGCCTCGAAATTCCCGTAGGCATCAGCCTTAAATTCAGAGTTATTGCATCCCATCACCGGGATGAGCGCAGCTGTAATTAGATATCCTGCAAACTTCATAATTCTATTTTTTTTATATGTTTCCCTGAATGGTCAGATAGGTGGCAATGGCTTGCATCAGTTTCACCTGCTGTGTGGCCAGGTTGATCCGGGTCACACTCTCCTTGTTGAGTTCCGTGATATATTCTGTGGCGGTAATGGTCCCGTTGGTAAGTTTGGATGCGGCCGATGCCGAGATCTCCTCCTGGAGTTTAAGCACCTCCCGTTCCAGTTCCATGGATCTTTTAAATTGTTCAATCCTGGCCATTTCCTGGAGCTTGAGAGATTCTATTTCCCGGTCAAAGGAGGCGCGTTGATTGAGAAGTATCTGTTGTTGCTGCTCGATCACCTGGCGCTCCCTGTTGATGCTGTTCCAGTCCCATATCTTCCAGCGCACTCCGGCGCCAAGCATGTAGTAGAAGTCCGATCCGCCGCTGAGCATGTTGT